>JAAYUY010000110.1 GCA_012517435.1 Sphingobacteriales bacterium
AATAAAACCCTGAATGTGGTCTGAAACCGTGTGGCACCCATTCCGTAAGAAGCTTCACGGAGAGAATAGGGTACTGCGTAAAGTGCATCCTCACTCAATGATGAAATCATGGGGGTAATCATAATTCCCATGACAATACCAGGTGATAGTGAGTTAAATCCTGATAATGAAGGAATTAACTGTTGCAGAAAAGGAGTTATCACCATCAGTGCAAAGAAACCGTAAACAACTGTGGGAATGGCTGCGAGAATCTCCAGAATAGGCTTGATTGACTTTCTGAAGGATTTTGGAGCATATTCATTCAGGTAAATAGCAATGACAAGACCAAGCGGGAGGGCAATCATAATGGCAATGATGGTAGTAAGTAGGGTACCGCTAAGCAGCGGTAAAATACCATAATGTTTTTCACTGAATAATGGAGTCCACTGTTTCGCTGTAAGAAATTCTATGACAGATACATTTCTGAAAAAAGAAAGGGATTCTGAAATCAATACATATAAAATCCCGATAGTAGTGAGAATACTAATTAATCCACTGAATTTCAGCAGGTTTTCAATTATTTTTTCTTTGACCTTTTTCAAAACCTGGCTTGATAAGCGATTAATGCATTATTTAGGCTGATGTTCTTTTTTGAAATTTGTCCATTTTTCGTTCTGGGTAGCTAATTCAGCTTCGGTCAAAGGAATATACCCAACTTCCTTGCTTAATGCACCGGCATGGTCAAGATAAAAGGTGACAAACTCCTGAACTTCTTTTCTTTCAGCAGCTTTGTTGTTGATATAAATGAAAAGCGGACGTGCAAGATAGTATGATTTATTTCTGACCGTCTCAAGGCTTGGCAATACGGCTCCGTTACCACTGTTAATCCCGACCAGTTTAAGTTTGTCCATATTTTCTTCATAATAAGCAAGGCCAAAAAAACCAAGCGAAAACTTATCGGAAGCAACTCCCTGTACCAACACATTATCATCTTCGCTGGCAGTGAAATCACCACGGCTGGAATGACTTTTTCCGACAACTGCTTCTGTAAAATAATCATAGGTGCCGCTTTCAACACCAGGACCAAATAAATGAATTTCTTCATTTGGCCATTCAGGGCGGATCTGATTCCATCTGGTGATTTTGTTCTGTGCTTCAGGTTCCCAGATTTTTTTGAGTTCTTCAACAGTTATTTCACTGCACCAATTGTTTTCAGGATGAACAATAACAGCTAAACCATCGAAGGCAATCATTAAATCTATATATTTGATATTGTTTTTGTTAGCTAATTCAATTTCTTCATCTTTAATGGGTCTCGAGGCATCATTTATATCTGTTTCACCACGGCAGAATTTTTTAAATCCGCCACCGGTACCTGATAAGCCAACTGTAACTTTAACATCAGGCTGTACCTGACGAAATTCTTCAGCAACGGCTTCAGTGATGGGATAGACGGTACTTGAGCCATCAATACTGATTGACCCTGAGAGTTTTTCTGATTTGTCAGTTTTTGTTTTGCAAGACTGAATCACCAAAATGGGAATTATCATCAGAACTGCTAAAAGAAATTTTTTCATAATTACGAATTAAAGGGTTAAAAAATGAATTTTATTGAAGAACAAAGATTTATGCGTTGTGTTAAGAAACTGTTAAAAAATTTTTACGCTTAAATTAATTCAGAAGGGGTATTTTTAAAATATTGGTTATCAGTAATTTGATAAATCTTTTTGTTACATAATTTATATTATGTTAAGTTGATTAGGCAAAAGAAAAGGTGAGCATAAAATGACTCACCTCTCCTGTTTTGTATTATTTTAGTTTGTTAAGTTCAGTAACTTTCTTCATATCTCCTTTGAGCAGGTAAATTTTTATCAGCAAAGGAATGGCTGCTTTATCAGCAGGATTTAATTCCATGGATTTTTCAAGATACGGAATGGCCATGTCAAAGTATTTTGAATACAAATCCTTCAATTCCTTTTCTCTCGATTCGTTAGCCTTGTCGATAGCCTGATTGTAATAGTCAGCTCCTTTATTGTAATAAATTGTACCGATTTTATTGTTTAACAAAAACCTCATTTCTTTATCGGCATCAGTGGTTTTTTCAAGTGATTTTAAAAATAAGTTCATTGCCTTATTCCAGTATTCATCGGCTTCAGCAGTCTTTTTTTCTTCTGCCAGCTTTTCTGAAATTGTATAATAGGTTTCTCCAAGTGTTACCAGAAAAGTGATGTTATTGGGGTCTTCATTTAATGCAGCTTCAAGTTTGTTTTTCAGCTCATCCATTTTTCCGGCTAACTGATAGATTTGCAGCTCCTTAAGGTCAAGATTTTTCAGAACATTCTTGTCTGTATTAACCTTTTTACCTTTGTCAATCACTGTAAAGGCCCTGGTTGTATCTCCTCTTTCAAAATAAATATCTGCAAGATTGGCATATACTTCAAAACCCTGGAATTTTGCATTGACCAATCCCTGATAAAAACTGACCGCTTTATCCTTTTGTCCGGTCTGATAGGCGCAATTTCCGGCATAATAATAAACATTTTTGGCATCTACCTGGTATCTGGCCAGTTCAAGCACAACGCCCATTGAATCTTTCCCCATCATGGCAAAGGATTCGATAAATTGCTGAAATCTTGTCAAAGCTTTATTGAAGTTCAGATTTGATAGCGATGGATTGGTGGTCAGGTTGATTACACCAAGGTTATATTTATCAGTTCCATCATTGTAAAGCAATAAGGTCAGCTCTTTTAAAACTGCATTGTTATCAGTATAAAAAGCTTTTTTTGCATCAAATTCCCTTGATTTCTTCACTGCTTCAAAGGTTTCGGTTATTGGATCTGCAGTGCTACTCCGGAGAACGGAATCATTTGATGAGGCTATGGATAAATAAATCAGTGCCTTGAAATACCAAGTCTTTGGATCAGTGGCAGTTAATTCATGAGTACTGGCTTTGTCAATGGCTTCCTTCGCCTTTGCAAACTGCCTTTCTTTATAGTAATTCCATGCAGAAGTACGTACATTTGGCTGGCTTTGGGCAAAATAATTAAATCCAAACACCAGCAACAGCAGAATCGGGAATAATTTTTTGTCTTTCATTATTATTAATTTAATTGATTATTGATAAATTATTCATTTTCAGTAATTTGTTCGTCATCTGGTTCAGCCTCATCGGTTTCATCTTCATCATTATCAGGAGCTTCCACCACTTCTTCTTTTTCCTGTTCTTCTTTAGAAATGACCATGTTTTCAGTGTCGTTATCAATTTCTTCCTCATCTGAGTCAGAAATGACCCTTGCAACGCTAACTACCTGATCTCCATCGATTAAGCGAATTAATCTAACTCCTTGTGTTGCTCGTCCCATTACTCTGACATTGCTAACTTTCAATCTGATGGCCAATCCTGATTTGGTGATAATCATAACTTCTTCATCTTCAATTACATTACCAATTGCAACTAATTTGCCTGTTTTTTCGGTAATGTTCATGGTTCTCACTCCTTTGCCTCCCCGTTTAGTAATCCTGTATTCTGAAAGAGGGCTTCGTTTACCGTAACCATTTTCCGTGATTGGCAGAATCGTTTCATTTTCATCGTTCACTGTGAGCATGCCTACTACCCTGTCGTCTTTATGTCTGGAAAGCCGTATGCCCCTCACTCCTGCTGCTGTTCTGCCCATTGGCCTGACATCGCTTTCATGAAATCTGACGGCCTGTCCATACAACGACCCCAGCATAATCCATGAATTCCCATCTGTTTTAATGACTTCAATCAGTTCATCTCCTTCATTGATAGTAATAGCCTTAATACCTCCAGCTCTTGGACGGGAATAAGCCTCGAGCGGGGTTTTCTTGATTTGCCCCTGCTGGGTTGCAAAAACAATGTAGGTGTTTTTGATGTAATTTTCATCTTCCAGATCTTCAACCGAAAGAAATGCCTTGATGTTTTCACTGGGTTCAAGCTGTATCAGGTTTTGAATTGGTCTTCCTTTCGTATTCTTTTCACCTTCCGGAAGTTCATACACATTCTGCCAGTAGCATTTTCCCTTGTTGGTAAATAAAAGCAGGTAATTATGTGCTTTCGACACAAAGATGTGTTTCACGAAATCGTTGTCTCTGTAACCTGTCGCTTTTGAACCACGACCACCACGTTTTTGTGTGCGGTATTCTGCCAGCAATGTACGTTTGATGTATCCGTTATGTGTAATGGTAATAACAAATTCATCATTGGGTATAATATCTTTGATGTTGATGTCATCGGCTGAATGAACTATTTCTGTCCTTCTTTCATCTCCGTATTTCGATTTTATTTCGAGTAATTCACTTTTGATTAGTTCCATTCTAAGCGATTCATCTGCAAGCAGTTGGCGTAATCTTTCGATTTGCTGCATGACTTCTTCATATTCCTGCCTTAGTTTATCCCTTTCAAGTCCTACCAGTCGTTGCAGACGCATTTCAAGGATGGCTTTTGCCTGTATTTCTGAAAGGCTGAATCTTTCAATGAGGCCGTTTTTGGCTTCTTCCTGAGTTCTTGATCCCCTGATCAGACTGATTACTTCATCAATATTGTCGAGGGCAATTAATAAACCTTCAAGGACGTGAGCTCGTTTTTCAGCTTCTGCGAGTTCATATTTTGCCCTGCGAATAACGACTTCATGCCTGTGTTCAACAAAATAGACGATAAAATCTTTCAGCGTAAGTGTTTTAGGCTTATTCTTTACCAGGGCTATAGCATTGACGCTGAAGGAGGATTGCAGAGGTGTGAACTTGTAGAGATTGTTTAAAACAACCTGAGGATTGGCATCTTTTCTTAATTCGTAAACCACCCTGACCCCATCCCTGTCGGATTCATCACGCAAGTCGGTAATTCCGTCAATGACTTTTTCTGTTACCAGCTCTGCTGTCCGGATAATCATCTGCGATTTATTGACCTGATACGGCAGTTCGGTAACTATAATCTGCTGTTTGCCATTGTCGAGGGTTTCAATTTCAGCTTTTCCGCGAAGAATAATTCTTCCCCTTCCTGTTTTGTAGGATTCAATGACTCCGTCATAGCCATAAATAATGCCTCCTGTAGGAAAATCAGGGGCTTTGACATATTTCATCAGCTCTTCAATGCTGATGTCGCGATTGTCAATAAATTGAATGATGGCATCGATGACTTCAGAAAGGTTATGAGGCGGAATATTGGTAGCCATTCCGACTGCAATACCGGAAGAACCATTGATCAGCAGGTTAGGTATTGCTGCAGGTAAAACAACGGGCTCTTCTAATGTATCATCGAAATTTGATTTGAAATCTACGGTGTCTTTTTCAATATCGGCCAGCATTTCTTCGGCTATTTTCATCAATCTGGCTTCGGTATATCGCATGGCAGCAGGACTGTCGCCATCCAGAGAACCAAAGTTACCTTGTCCGTCCACCAACTGGTAGCGAAGGCTCCACGGTTGCGCCATTCTGACCATAGATTCATATACGGCAAGGTCTCCATGAGGATGATATTTCCCTAATACTTCTCCGACTATTCTGGCTGATTTTTTATATGGTCGATTGTGCCATAAGGCTAATTCACGCATTCCGAACAACACCCTGCGATGTACAGGTTTTAGCCCATCTCTGACGTCTGGTAAGGCACGTGAAACGATTACTGACATTGAATAGTCAATGTATGCCGATTTCATCTGGTCGTTTATATCAACATTGACTACTTTTCCTTTTAACTCGGTCATTTAATTCCCTTTACAAATATATAATTGCAGTTTATTGAAACAAATTATTTTGGTGCAAAGGTAGTTTTTTTCTGCTTTGTTCCAAACAATACTGAGGGATTTATTCACAATTCAGGAGAATATTTGTCTTTAGTAAATGGTTGATTTTCAATTAATTTCAATTACTGTTACACCCTCTCCCCCACGTTCAGGCTCTTCAAAAGCTATTTTGGTTACAAATGTAAATTTTCGTAAATGCTGCTGAATGGCATCTTTCAGGATACCTTTTCCTGTTCCGTGAATGATTCGCAGGGTATGAACCCGGTTGATAAGAGCATTATCCACAAATTCCTCTATTTTTTCAAGTGCTTCTTCTTTTCTCATTCCCCTGACATCAATCTGAAGCAAGGGAATCTCTTCCTTTGTTTTGGTCCGGATAATTTTATTTGAGGTTACTGATGGATCAGGCCTGACTGTCTTTTCAAGCAAGTTCACAGAAATTTTCAGACGCTGATTCTCAAATACTAAGGTGGCTACTTCTTTATTAATACTTTCTATATAGCCTGTCATGTTACTTCCTGAAATTTTTGCCCAGTCGCCTGTTGAAACGGGATTTTTTTCTGATCGAACGACTTCAGTATCCTGAGTGCGTATTAGCTGTTTCTTTTCTGCAATTTTACTGATTATTTCACTGGCTTTCTGCTTTTTAACTGCTTCATCTTTCTGTTTTTCCCATTGACTGATGAGTTTTTCGAAGTGTCGTTTCAGGTCTGTCAGGTATTGTTGTGCCTTTTCTTTCGAAAGAGCTTTTTGTTCCTTCATTCTGTTTTGATAATTCTCTTTGAGTTTTCTGTATTCTGACAACATAGAGGCGGTTTCCTGCAATGCAAGTTTCAGTTTTTCCTGCAGCTTTTCATTCTCTTTTTTTTCCTTGCTTAGCTCAGAAAGTATCTGATCATACCGGAAAAGGAGCTGGTTTCCTTTGTTTTTGATAAAATCGATGAATTCATTGTCAAAACCTGCATTTTTTAAAATTTCATAGGTATAAGAACTTCCGGCTTTACCGGTTTCAAGACGGTATGAGGGTGTCAGTGTTTTATGGTCGAAAAGCATGGCAGCATTGATGATTTCTGAAAAGGAAAATGCCATATTTTTCAGGTTGAGATAGTGAGTGGCGACAAGGCCGAAGGAATTTCTCCGAATAAGTTTTTCCAATATACCTTCTGCTACTGCTCCTCCTACCTGAGGCTCAGTACCGCTTCCAAATTCATCCAGTAAAAACAAAGTTTTTTCATCAGCGTTTTGCATTAAAAGATAATATGTTTTTAAGCGTGCTGAATAGGTACTTAGCTCATTATCAATAGATTGATTATCTCCAAAATCGGTGATTATTTTTTGAAAAAGATAAATTTCTGATTGAGGTTCAACGGGTACAGGAAAGCCGGCCATCAGCATGATCTGAATGAGGCAGACAGTTTTAAGGGCGATGGTTTTTCCGCCTGCATTTGGTCCGGAAATTATCATGATCCTCGATTCAGAGGATAAATTCAGGTTCAGCGGAACCGTATGTCTCTCATATTGCCGGTTTTTAATATATAATACGGGATGATAGGCATTGACAAGATGGATAAGCGGTTTTTGAGAAAAAACAGGCTTTGAACAATGATAATGCAATGCAAACTTTGCTTTAGCCAGTAAAACGTCAAAATGAATCATTAATTGATAATAAGAGGCAAAAGAAGCTGCGTAGGGAGAAATTTCTCTACATAAGTCTTTGATTATGCGGTTAATTTCGGTATTCTCTTCCTGCTTCAGGCGCATGATTCTGTTCTGAAGCTCAATGATTAAAAGTGGTTGGATAAACAACGTTTTTCCACTCCCCGATTCATCGATATAAATTCCTTTGATGTTTCTCTTAAACTTGCTCTTTATGGCTAAAACCCTGTCGCCATGTCTGATACTTTGTTCCTCATCACTTAACCATTCGTTTTTTCTGGCGTGCTGAAGGATTTTTTCAAATTCGGCTTCTGCTTGTTTTTCAATGATTTTAATCTGTTTTCGTATTTCGGAAAGCTTCTTACTGGCAGTGTCTTTCACATCTCCCTGATCATCAAATACTTTATCAAAATACTCAGGACATTTTTTTTCAAATCCGGTTTGCTGAAATACGCTGAAAATCAATGGGAGTTTTTCATGATTAGTTTGTATATGTTTAAAAACCGACTGATAATTTAAAATAAACTGATACATGGAGAAAAGGTCTGCCCTTTCCATGACATAACCTTCGATATTCAGCAGCAAAGTTTTTTCTGAAAGATCGGTAAAATCATCAATGATGAAAGGTGAACCTGTGAGCAGGTAGTCTTTCAGTTCGATGCAGAGAGATAATTCAAAGGAAATTTTATTTTCATCTGTTAAAAGATCAATCTCATGAAGTTTTTCAATGCCAGACCCTGTTTGACAAAATTGTTGGATTTCAGTTATAATCCGATGAAATTCGACCTGATTTAATAAATCATCAGGAAAGAGAAAGGGCGGGAAATTTTCTGGAGGAGGATTCATCAGGCTTTATTGTCTGGCTCGCTGAGTTCTCTGACATAAATTTTATTTCCCGAAAGCTTGATGACTTCAATTTGTTTGCCATGCAGAATAAACTCGCCTAAGGAATGAACCTCAAAACTGGCATTGTTGATACGTGCTTTCCCTGCTGGTTTAATATCAGAAAGGCAAATACCGGTATCTCCAACTTTAACAGATTCATTTTCAATAACATTTGATTTACTGGTAATGGCATTTTTATTGGCAAGTTTCGACCATGCATCACTTTTTGCACCATAAATAATCAGTCCGATAATGAGCGAAAGGGTTATGACAAGGCTGAGATGGCCTGCAGATGAACCGTGTTGGGTGTAAGCAAAGAAAATCCCCAAAATGGCCAGTAAAATTCCGACAATACCTACCACTGTTGTACCCGGGATAAAAAAGAGTTCAATAAAAAACAAGGCAACACCTATGAAAAGCAATAAGATAATCCAACCCATTTTCTATCTTTTTAAATTTTATGCAAAAATACAATTCATCGGACTTCAAAAAGATAGCCATCCTGAAAATTTTCAATCATTGATTTGATGATTTGTATTAGTTTTGACCTTTGAATAATCTTGCTATTTCTGTGAAAAACTAAAAAATTCAACAAGCAAATTTTATCTTATGAAAAAATCTTTTACTATGTACAGGTTATTGACATCATTCGTTTTGTTCATGGTATGGAGTATTTGTGTTCAATCGCAGATGTATCCCGATTCTTATTATGAAAAAATTAATCCTGAGGTATTCAGACCTTCATTGATGGCTGAAGTAATTTTAAGTCAGTTGAATAAACACAGGGAAGATCTGAATATTGAAAATCTGTTCAAGCATGATATTCTGGAAAAAGCTGCTGACGATCAGGCTCTTTATATGGCAACCATTGAAGAAGCTACCTTAAAAAACAAAGGCAATAAAAAAACAACAGCCGACAGAATGAAGTTGTATGGAGGTACTCACATGGTAGAAGAAATAGTAGCCAAAGCCAATTGTTTTAATGGCAAGGAACCACGAACCTATCTCGAGGTAGCCGAAGAAATTGTGAGTAAGTGGATCATGAAGAAAAAGACTTTGCTGATTATTGATAATCAAAAGTACATTTTTGCCGGTGTAGGTGCTGTGGTCGATTATAACGGGAAAAAAGTTTATGTTTCAGCTGTATTTGGCAATCATTATTCTTTTAATGCCGGCTCAAAACTCAGAAATTCAATGGATGTTCCTTATACCACCAAACGCTATGGGCTCAAACCTTATGATGATAAAATCTGTAAGAGGTGCAAGAAATTTGAAAACATTGAACAGTTGCATAAAGCCTTGTCGGTGAAAGACGGGAAAGTTTATTTTCATTACAACGATAATATCAAGGCATTCAGAAAACTCATCCGCAACCCCAAAGATGGCTTTGCCATCGACATTGTTCAGAAAAACCAGTACAATTGCATTGGCGACAACATTGTTGATTACAACCTGATCACAAAAGGGGTTTTGTTAAAGCCCATGTTTGCTCCGAAAATTTATAAGAAAAACATGATTCCGGGTGAAAAGCTGAAAGATCTGATGGTCGTCATCGGTACCATTCCTGATGACATTAAAGGAGAGTATGAACTGAATTTACTGGTTATTCAGGATAAACATGTATGTAAAACAATTACAAAGACTTACGTTGAAGGTGGCGATGTTGACTATTTTAATCCCCTGGAGCTGATTCCGGATACTGTTTCTATTCCTACGGAAGAAGTTTATGTCCCAAAGGCTGACACCAATACCCTCTATTTCATTGTTCCCTTTGAAAAAGGTAAGTATGAGTACAAACCGGAAGACATTGAGCCATTGATTACCGCATTGAAAAAACCCGATTTTATCATTCTTGAACTGACTATTGCTGCTTATTCTTCCATCGAAGGCAGTGACGAAACCAACCTGATGCTTCAGAAAAAGAGAGCAGAAAGCATTGTCAATGCCTTGAAATCGAGGCAGAAAGATAATTTTATCAGTCAGATAAAAACGGATTATGCATGGGAGAATTTTAAGAATGATATTTTAGCAACAAAATATTCATTTCTGGCAGATAAAACCATGGAAGAAGCCAAGGAATATATTAAATCTCACAACCTGCTCAATGAACTTGAACCTATACTGGCCAAACACCGCTATGCTGAAATTTTTATGACAGTAACCTATGATATTCAGGGAAATAAAGAGCAGGCCTTTGTGGTGGATAAGTTTAACCGCACCATTACCAAGGATGATATTCCTTTTGCATTCAGCATTCAGAAATACATTATTAATAAAGTGGTTGAAAAGATTTACAGTGCTTCAGCAGCCACCAATATGAGTATTCCTGAGGAAAACCGCAATGCTCCGTTTTTAATCAATAAACTCTATCTGGAAAAAATCGCCACTAAAAACAAGCTGAATGATGACTACTGCGACCGGATTAATACCCTTCATCTCTATGCTCCGAATAATCCTTACATCCTTTACAATAAAACCTGTTGCGATGTATTTCACTGTGAATTTGAAACTCAGGAAGAGATTAACAAACTTCAGAATAAAATCGATCAACTGTACAATACAAAAATCGAAAAGAAGATTGTTGACCAGTTAAACCTTGATTTTCAGTTCAAAATGATAAAATACCTTGATACAACAGCCAAACCGAGCCCGACTGTTCAGAAAGCATTTGAGAAAATTAAAACTATTGTCAATCTTGACGAAAATGACTGGAAAAACTCTCTGGAGCTTGCCCAGTTGTTCATAAAATATAAGGATTTCAACTTTGCTATCAAACTTCTTGATCCATTGGTAGATAACCCGGAAGTCAGCGAAGAGTTTTTATTTACTTATGTTTCACTGTGTTCTCTTTATCAGCCGAAACTGATGTCGAATAAATTTTCGAGAGCACTGGAGCGTGCCAGTAAAATGAACCCGAGACGTTATTGTGAGCTCTTTAAAGGAGATAAATTCAGCTTTCAGGTATTTGACAATCCATACGTAAAGGATTATTACTGCAAGACTTGTGTGAAATAGGCCGGATTTTCCGAACAATTTTCAGGCTTATTTGTTTTACTGTCATGAAAGAGATTCAAAGTCCCTGTATCAGCGTTTGCACCTATAATGAAGAAAGGATTTGTATCGGGTGTTACCGTAGTGAAGAAGAAATCTCCAACTGGTTGTTTATGAGTGCGGAAGAAAAACAGCAGGTAATCAGAAACACCATGCAGAGAAAAGGAAGTGATTATTATGGGAATAACCCGTTTTAAAAATGGTTAAATTCCTTATTCAATGACAATTACCAGATATTTTGAGCTGCTCCAGAATTTGGTTGGATCGGTGATAATTAATTTATCATAGCCATAAGTACCTGAAAATCTATATGTTCCGGTCGGGTGTGTTGTCAACAGCCGGGCTTTTTTCGTGCTTAGGTTAATTTCATCTGTCTTTGAAATATCAATTTCCCTGAAACATTTAAGTTCGAAATTCTGTTTTAATTGCATGATTTTACCAATTCCGATAAATCCGCCTTCTTTTGTCAGAATATTGCACAGTTTCAATTCTTTTTCAGTTCCTACTGCCAGCCATGCCCTGTTCATTTCGCTGACTTTTTCTTCGATTTCTCTTTCTTTTTCAGCAACAATATCTTTCAATGTATCGACAGTGGCTGTCAGATAACCCACTTCAATGTTCAGTTTCTCAAGTTTGACATTCAGACTGGCAATTTCATTGTCTTTACTTTCAATCTGATTCTGAAGAAAATCAATCAGCTTTTGAAGTTCACGGTTTTTATTACCACTTCTCTCGGCAATTTTCTCAAGATTCTGAATTTTATTCCTGTTTTCTTCCATCAGGTCGTTAATCAGGTTAATATCTTCAATGATACGCTCCTTTAAATCTTCTTCAGGTTCACCCTGAGTTTCTGAAACAGACAGATCAATGATGTTTTGAGCTTTTTTAATCTCTTCAAGGTTCATCTGAATGTCATTAAAAGCCTTGATAAACTCAATGACTTTCTGGTCTTTCTGACCGGCAACGGCTTTCAGGCTGTCATTCTGCTCTTCACATTGCTCCAACTCGGTCTTATAACTGTGGCAGGAGGCAAGAATGATCAGAAGGAATATCAATGAAACTGCTTTCATATTCAATTGGTAAGTGTTTAATTTTCGTTCAAAATTACTGGTAAAAAGGACTTAAAAAACTTATTTGAAAGATTTTTTTATACGGACGGAAAAATGCTTTTAAGACTACTTTTAGTTGAAAAACTATTCGAAATCTTTATATCTGGGTTTAATTTTCCTTCGGAAAATATTTACCTCTCCCCCATCATATCCCTCAAAATCTTTTCCTATACCGAAATATCGTTTACTGGCGAGCTTTTCTTTTTCTTTACTATCCGGGAAAAACTTTTCCGAATTGTTGGTTAAAACAGTGTCTTTTTGTTGTTTTCCTGATTCAAAATCTTCCGTGAAATAATTATCAACTCCCTGAAAATCAGCAAATATGCATATCTGATCACTGTACAGGTGATAAACAGACGTTACACCCGGAGGATTCTGACTTTCATAATTGTTCCAGCCATAATGATGTCCTTTTCCGCTGATATAGGTATCATCACCTTCTGTATCAATGAAAAAAGTCTGACTCATATTGATGGCATAGCCAAGTCCATCATCATGAACTTTATAATAATCATTTCCTCCTTTTTCATACAGGATAGCAATGACATAGTCGTGGGCAAAGGCAATACCTGCCGCGAGTTTTCCCCAATTAACATGCTTGTCGTTGCCACCTTCATCAAACAGGCAACCGATTGCAAAGTGTGCTCCGGCAGCCTGAGCCCAGTGGGTGCTGTAATATTCATCATTTCCGCTTTTATCGCAGAGCAATCCTATTCCATACCAATATCCGCAGCCTTGCGACCAACCACCGGCTTCGTATTTATCATTTCCCGACAGGTCGATCAGTGTTCCCATACCGCCTGCCCAGCTATGTCCATCGGTAACATCTCCCCTTCGCCCGATACCGCAGCCCTGAACATAAGAGTAATTGTACTGCCCTTTTTCAGAATGCCAGTAATCGCTTCTGAATACGACAGCCGTATCTTTTTCAGCGAAATAATAATCGTCACCCGTTCGGTTTATCAATGTACCAACACCGCCAATTCCTCCGTATCCTTGCCCATCTCCCCATATTTTGTACCTGTCATTTCCTTTATTGTCGATGGCAAGTCCAACACCCAGATAGGCGGCTCCCTGACCGTCCGTCCACATCTGATAATTATCGTTGCCATTTAAATCGCATAAAATACCAATACCCAGCATGGCAGCCCCCTGACTTAACCGTTTGGATTGATAAGTATCGTTACCTGATACGTCAAGCAGCATGGCAGCACCGAAAATGGCTGATCCATGTGCAGGTGTATATTCGTCATCATTTTCATAAACATCATCTCCTTCTATATCAATGACTAACGCAACAGGGACACTTAAAGACGGTGTGGCCCCTGCCGGTCCGTACCAATGATCGTCTCCACCAAGGTCAAGGACAAAAAATGCATCATTATAGCTGTGGACATCATCTTTTGAACCTGAAATGACAATTCTGCCTATTGGGGTTTGCCAATCCAGATATTGCTCTTTCCAGTTAATTGGCAGTTTAGAGGCTTTTAGTTTAATAATGGTGTCGCTAAGTTCCTGCGATATAGCCATGAGTTTTATCCCGGCATATAAAATCGAAGCCATGTCGATATCTTTTGCCGCATCTTCAAGATAGGGATAATATTCCATTCCGTCAAACTGGGTCTCTCCCAGGTGTCTGATTCTCCAGCATTTTGCAGCATCCTGATAATCAACATTTCTCATTCCAATCTGGACAAACCGCCATGCTTCCGTGAGGTTTATGATGGCGGCAGCTATTACCGGCTGAAGTTTCGGGTCAATTTTTTTCAGCTGTATGCTTAAATCTTTCTCATTCAGCGGAAATTCTCCTTTCTCTCCCATTCTGTTGTAGGTAAAGGTATTGTGAGAAGTCAGGTAAATGTTTTTAATGGCGTTGAGCAATGGCTGCTCTTTGCTGACTTCTGCCCATAGTGAGGCACTGTATGCTCTGAACTGACTGTTATAAGGCATAACTCCGCAATAGAAGCCTGTTTTCATAATGCCGTCATGTGCAGTTTTCAGATATTCAGGATGTAAAAAATCTTCAACAGCTACGGTCATTGTGCTGAGGTAATCATAAATGTATTGGGGTTGGGCAAAAAGGTCATCAAATATATTCAACTTAAAAGGAATCTGTTTGGGATCGGGATACCTCATCCAGTAAGATTTCGGTTGCCAGCCCAGATTGTTTTCCGTTATTCCCAATCGATCCATTATTTGTTGCAGGCCGTCTTTCGGCTTTTCCTGTCCAAAAGCAGGAGATAATGTCAGAAAAATTGAGATAATTGCGATGAACCTGTTTTTCATTGTTTGATTTTTTAATTGTTTTGGCGAAAAAAATCAGTGGTGAAGATAATTTTATTTATCAAATGATGGTTCTATTTTTGAAGCATCTTTTTACTTCTAAATTTTCAGGATGAAAAGCCTTTTTGTTATTCTGTTTCAGCTTATTGTGTTCACCGGAATCAGCTTTGCCCAGAAAGGAGTTTATGTCAGATCTTATGGCAGTGCTGCCGTTCCGTTTTTAGAAATAGCTTCAAAATCATGGAGTTCTGAAATATCCTGCGGAGGCTTTGCCAAATTAGGTTACCATGCAGGACTCGAAGGACAATTTATGTTTTCCAACTCTTTTGGGTTAGTTCTGGGTGGAAATGTTTTTGATTTTGGACTGGATCATCAGTCAATAGAAAAAAAATCGATCAATTCGTCCACCGATTCAAATGTAAGGGCTGAAACAGGATCATGGCTGTTCAGGTTTATTTCTTTTGGCCCTTTATATAAGTTTTCAATTTCTGAAAAATGGTCTTTTGATGTTGCACTTGCCGGCTCATATTATACCATACATTATCCTTATCTCAGGCGAATTATCACCAATAAGCAGGGAATTCCTTCAACTTTCACAAGAGAGACCCCATCAGCAAAATCATTTGGCGTTTCGGCAGATGCATCCCTGATTCGCTATCTTAATGAAAATCTGATGTTTTCACTTTCTGCCGGATTATTTTATACTCAGCCTGAATTTGAGTTTACTGATTTAAGTAAAAAAAAATATACAGCACTTGCCCTTCATTCAGGTATTGGCCTGATTTATAAGTTTTAATCAGAGAAAAAGTAGGGATGTCCCAAGTACTGAAATGACTGCACCGGCAATTTCTTTCAGGGAAATTTTTTGTTTATAAATGATAATCAAAGGGATAATGATGAGAACAGGTACTAAAGCCATGATGGTTGATGCAATACCGGTCTGGGTATGCTGCACCGCCAGCAAAGAAAAGGAAACACCCAGAAAGGGCCCGAAAACTGACCCAAATAATATGTTTTTCATGGCAGGTCGTATGGTAAATGTTTCGAAAACCATTCCCCATTTTTTCATTCCTGTGACTACTATTGCAAAACCAACAATGCCGGTAATGGTTCGGATTTGGGTAGAGGCAAAAGCATTGTAGTCCTGCATGCCATATTTACTGAGAATCAGTCCGAAAGCTTGTCCCAAAGCACCTAAAAATGCGTAAAAAATACCTTTTGAAGAGTGTTTGAACCTGAAGCCATTTCCGTCTGTATTCCGTGAAAGAACGGTAACTCCGATACCGGAAACTACCAGCAACATTCCGCTTATTTCTTTGAAATTCATGGTCTCGTGCAGAAAGATAAATCCAAAGAGAGCGGTAACGGGTGGCACCATGGTCATGACCAGCATGGAAATGCGTGAACTGATAAAAGTATAGGATTTAAAGAGGAAATAATCGCCTAAGACAAAGCCGATAAGGCCTGATAATGATAGCCATATCCATTGATGAAGCCCGGCATCGGTAGGTAAAAACTTTCCATATAAAAGAAAGGTAAGCACAGAGAGGAAAACGAAAGCAAAGACAAGCCTGATAATATTTACAGTAAGTGAACCGACTCGTTTGGAAGCTGCTTCAAAGGCAAGAGCGGTTATGGTCCAGCAAATAGCGGTCAGGAGGGCAAATACTTCTCCGGTCATCATAGCATTGTTTCAATCCTTGCAAGGATGTCGAAGGCTACCTCTTTTTTTGATTTTAAGGTAAATGGGATAATTGTCCCGTTTCTTTCAAGGATGGTAATTTGATTGGTATCTGTGCCAAATCCGGCACCTTTGTCTTTCAGCGAGTTTAATACAATCATGTCGCAGTTTTTTTCAATCAGTTTTTTCCGGCTGTTTTCAATTTCATTTTCGGTTTCCAGACTGAATCCTACCAGGATCTGCCAGTTTTGTTTCATTTTACCCAAGGTGGCAAGGATGTCCTTCGTTTTTCTGAGTTTAAGAATAAAAGAATCATCTCCTTTTTTTATTTTCTCTGAATGATATTCAGCAGGGGTATAATCTGCAACGGCAGCAGCTAAAAC
>JAAYUY010000111.1 GCA_012517435.1 Sphingobacteriales bacterium
ACATAAAAAAACCCCGTCTCTGTTTTGGACGGGGGAACTGATCTGTGACTGTTGCTGTAACTCAAGAATGATGACACAAAAGTATTATTCCTCTAATGGGGTTTGCAAATTATTTTTTATTTTTTTTTGCAATACACAGAAAATCAGAACGAAAGAATAGAATATTTTTTTCTTCAGCTAAATTTCGTCAATTTATTAATAAGAAAAAACCCCGCTGAGGGTGACGGGGTCATTCTGCTGTGATACTTGCTATGAAAAGTGAAGTGATGCACCAAAAATAGAATTTAGCACATAGGCTTTGCAAATTAATTTTGAAATCTTTTTAGAAGAAACAGATTATCAATGCCTTATAAGTTAATATTTTTTACCAGATATAGTATCCAATTCCGGCATCAAAATTAACGAACAAAGGATCGTACAGTCCGTCAAGTGAAGCATTGAAGGAAGGGCCTAAATAAAAACAAATATTTTTCATGGGAAGGGCTTTGTAATGAACTGAAAATCCAAGTCGCATACCCATCCCGGGAAAATCATCATCAGGGCCGAATATGGTACTCCCTCCTAACGTGCCTCTCAGCTCAATATATTTTTGTTCTTTTACCGTATAAAGATATGCAACCCTGAATCCTCCTGATATGATCGGCATTTTTCTGAAAAGTTCAAAATCTGCAAAAAGCGTAAAAGGAACTTTTTCTGTCAGGTTGTAGGTCAGCTCAACACCCAACTGAGTGCCAATTCCTGAATATTTATCGTCAAAAGCATAACCCGGACTGATAAATCCTGCGAAAAGCAAATCGCCTTTCGACTGAGAAAATGACAGAGAGCACTGAACTAACAATAAAATTACAAGTGTTTGTGTTTTTTTCATCATCATATTTCATTCGATTATATCATCAATTTCGGAAAGTATGCCGTACAAATCGAAAGGACGATCCATATATTTCTGCAATAAATTGGTAATCCTGACCACTATTGAGGGATTATAATTCAGGGCCACGGCCATTTTCTTACAAATGTTAATTTCACTCTGAGTTACTTTTCCATCTGCCAGTAACAACCGTATTATTTCCTTCAATTGTTTCTGTCTTTCTGCTTTATCAACAGGGGCAGTAAAAACATAGTGATCCGGGTTTTCGATAATATGCATTATTTCTTCTTCGGTGATAGAATAGTTTTGTGCAAGTGAAAGCAGATATTCTTTCTCTTTTTCATCAATTACTCCATCCGATAATGCTACAGCAACCAGATTTTCAAAATGACTTTTGATTTTTTTATGTTCTCCGCTTTCAAATGTTCTGAAAAGTCCCATATCAGTTTCTTTTTAACGTTTTTATCTTCAATCAAAAATAAACTTTTTTCTAAAACGTTCAAAACGCATTTCCTGTCATATTTTAATATTGTGTTTTAAATTTGCACCTGAAAATTTCAATCTGTTAATGAGAAATTATGTTTAAAGCGTTAATAAATAATGAAGAAGAGCTCAGTATTGAGTTCAACGGAAATAATCTCAGCTCGGGTACTATTAACGGGACACCCTTTAACTGGGATATTGTTCAGGTTGAAAATGGCAGCAATTATTTCCACATTATTTATAATAACCAGTCGTATAATGCTTCTATCCTTGAATTTGATAAAGAGCAAAAGAAAATTGTCGTTAGCATCAGAGGCAATATCTACCATGTTCAGGTTTCTGACCATTATGATGAATTACTGAAAAAACTCGGAGTTAAGAATCAGAATTCAACCAAAGTCAAGGAATTAAAAGCCCCTATGCCGGGGCTTGTCAAAGAAATTATTGCCAAGGTTGGAGAAAAGGTCAGCCAAGGTCAGTCGCTGATGATTCTTGAAGCCATGAAAATGGAAAATATCATAAAATCGCCTGTTGAAGGAATCATCAAATCCATTGAAGTTCAAAAAGATAAAGCAGTTGAAAAGAATCAGGTTCTGTTAAAATTCCAGTAATTACTCCCTACCTTAGCTTTTTCCAGTTTGAAGCTTTATTTTGTTGAAGTGTAATTTTAACCTGATTTTTACTTTTTTCCGCAATAGTCTTTGCAGCTAAAAGGGCAGCCAGTTCTCTTTCATCCTTGTTTTCCCTGTTCAGATATTCGGGTTTAAAATACTTTTCAATAAAATGTGTGTCAAAATTGCCACTTCTGAATGCTTCATGCTCCATGACGAAACGACAAAAGTCAATAGTGGTTTTAACCCCTGCAATCCGGTATTCTTCCAGTGCCCGAATCATCCGGCTTATTGCTTTGTCACGGGTTTTACCAAATGCTATCAGTTTGGCAATTAAGGGGTCATAGTAAATAGAAATTTCCATTCCTTCTTCATAGCCATCATCCACTCTGACACCCTTGCCCAAAGGTGGAATATAGGTGGTCAGCTTTCCGATGGCTGGTAAAAAGTTATTTTTGGGGTCTTCAGCATATATCCTTGCTTCAATGGCATGTCCCTTAATCATTACATCTCCCTGGGAATACTGAAGGGGCTCACCTCTTGCAATCCTGATTTGCTCTTTTACCAGATCAATATGGCAGATATATTCGGTTACCGGATGCTCAACCTGCAGACGTGTATTCATTTCAAGGAAATAAAAGTTTTTATTTTCATCCAGCAAAAACTCAACAGTACCTGCTCCCACATAATTGCATGCCCAGGCAACCGAAATTGCGGCTTTACCCATTTTTCTCCTTAATTCAGGAGTCAGAACCGAAGAAGGTGCTTCTTCAATGACTTTCTGATGCCTTCTCTGAATGGAGCATTCCCTTTCGTTCAGGTGGATAATATTGCCATACTGATCGGCAAGTATTTGTATTTCAATATGCCGCGGTGAGGCAACATATTTTTCTATAAAAACAGAGCCATCACCAAAAGCACTTTTAGCTTCGCTGATGGCAAGTTTCATCAACTCCTCAAACTCATCTTCAGAATGGGCTGTTTTCATTCCTTTTCCCCCGCCTCCGGCTGCAGCTTTAATTAAAACCGGATAACCTATTTCACGACAAATCTTTTTCCCAAGTTCCACATCTTCAATAGCATAATCAGTCCCCGGCACCAATGGAATATCATATTTCTTGGCAATTTCCTTGGCAGCCAGTTTATTTCCCATCATCTCAATGGCACTGGCAGGAGGCCCGATAAAGATGAGACCGGCATCTTCGACTTTCCTGGCAAATTCTGCATTCTCCGATAAAAACCCATATCCCGGATGAATGGCATCCACGTTCAACTGTTTGCATACATCAATGATTTTATCCATGCGGAGATAACTATCCTTTGAAAGAGGTGGCCCGATGCAAATAGCTTCATCGGCATAACGGACATGGGGTGCAAGACGGTCGGCTTCTGAAAAAACCGCAACCGTTGTTATTCCCATTTCCTTGGCTGAGCGCATGACACGAAGGGCAATTTCTCCCCTGTTGGCTACTAAAATCTTTTTAATTTCTCTCTTTTTCATCATTCCATTCTGGTATGGCCATTTTTAAATCATCACAAAGTTACAAGCTTTCTATGTTCTTGACTATATTTGCATAACCAAATATTTCACTTTTCTGATATGAAAACAACAAAATTGACAGAGAAATTTAATCTCCTCGATAAAAAAAGGGAAGAAAGCCTCTTAGGTGGTGGCACAGATAAAATTGAATCACAGCATAAAAAGGGCAAACTAACAGCAAGGGAAAGAATTCACTTTTTACTGGATGAAGGCTCTTTTCAGGAAATAGGGATGTTGGTTACCCACCGTTCTTCTGATTTCGGACTCGACAAACAAAAATTCTATGGCGATGGTGTTGTTACCGGATATGGTACCGTTAATGGACGTCTGGTATATGTCTTCTCGCAGGATTTTACTGTATTTGGTGGCTCTCTGGCTGAGAAACATGCAGAAAAAATAGTTAAGTTAATGGATTTAGCCATGAAAAACGGGGCACCGGTGATAGGATTAAATGACTCCGGTGGGGCAAGAATCCAGGAAGGTGTTCTTAGTTTGGGCGGTTATGCAGATATTTTTTACAGAAATACCCGCTCTTCCGGTGTTATACCTCAGATTTCGGCCATTATGGGACCTTGTGCCGGGGGAGCTGTTTACTCACCAGCAATTACTGACTTTATTATTATGGTAGAAAACACTGCCCACATGTTTGTAACCGGGCCTAATGTTGTCAAAACGGTAACCCATGAAGAGGTGAGTTTTGAAGAGTTAGGCGGAGCTCATACCCATGCCTCCAAATCAGGGGTTGCCCATATTACCTGTGCCAATGAAATTGAAGCCATTGAAACCATTAAAAAGCTTTTGAATTACATTCCGCAAAACTGTGAAGATGATCCGCCTTCCTTTCCATACGAAATGAAGGACAATGAATTTGTGATGGAACTCGATAATATTTTACCTGAAAACTCCAACCAGCCCTACGATATGAAAGAAGTCATCAACCTGATTGTTGATGAAGGTAGTTTCTTTGAAATCCATAAAGAATATGCAGAAAATATCATTGTCGGTTTTGCTCATCTGGCCGGAAAAAGCATAGGCGTTGTTGCCAATCAGCCACAGGTGCTTGCTGGCGTGCTCGACATCAATTGTTCGAAAAAAGGTGCCCGCTTTGTCCGTTTCTGCGATGCATTCAATATTCCTTTACTCGTTTTGGTCGATGTGCCGGGCTTTTTACCGGGAACAGACCAGGAATGGAATGCTATAATTACAAATGGTGCCAAGTTGTTATATGCCTTTTCTGAAGCCACTGTACCCAGAATCACTGTAATCACCCGAAAGGCTTATGGTGGAGCTTATGACGTGATGAATTCCAAACACATAGGCGCTGACATGAATTTTGCCTGGCCTACCGCTGAAATTGCTGTCATGGGTCCTAAAGGTGCTGCCGAAATCATTTTCCGGAAAGAAATAGCTGAATCGGAAAACCCTGAGCAAACACTGATGGAAAAAGAAATGGAATTCACTGAAAAATTTCTCCATCCTTATGAAGGAGCAGCTCAGGGTTATATTGATGAAGTTATAAAACCTCATGAAACCCGTGAAAGATTGATAAAGGCTTTTAAAATGTCAGAAAATAAAGTGGATCGATTACCCAGAAAAAAGCATGGGAATATTCCTTTATAGTTATTTCTACACTCAGAAACCGCAGACTTCTGTCACTTTGCAGTAATAAAAGTTATTATTCGAATTTTCTCAGATTAACTTCATCTACCCGGCCATTCACAATGAAATACCGCTATCTTCGTATCTGATAAAAGGTCAGAAAGGACATTAGTAACAGTAAATATGGGCTAAGCCTGTGAATCCATTGCAAAACAGGATGAACAAGTTTATCGAAGCTTAGCAGGGCACCGGAAACAAAGACTATCAAAAAAACTGATGAAGTCAATACTATCATGGTTGTATGCCACGACTCAATACTTTCAAGTTTGATGTAGCGGAAAAATTGAATGCCAAAATAAACTGCTGTTATAATGACAATTATTTTATGCAAGGAAAAAATAACCTGATGTAAGGGTCGTCCTTTACTGTGAAGCCACAATCCGGTTGCAATGATGATGATCAGTGATCCGGCAGCCAATAGTGTTTTGCTCATTTTTTTTTATTGCAAAACAAGTCTTTTTTACCTTTGATCATATAAAAATAATGACCATGAACACCAAAATTGATTACCCGGAGTATTTTGCACGTTTTTATGACACTATTTACAACAGTCTCCGCACAGATGACATGGAATTTTACTTAAAAAAAATAAGCAATTGCAGCGGTAAAATTCTTGAAATAGGTGTTGGTACAGGAAGACTCTTTCTGAAAGCCATTGAAAGGAAAGCTGATATTTACGGAATCGATATCAGTAAAAGCATGACCGATATTTTGAAAGACAAACTGACTCAAGTTGATCAGTCGAGAGTTGAAGTTCAGGATGTTTGCTGCATGAATTTGCCATATCGTTTCGACCTGATTATTGCACCTTTCCGTGTGTTTTCACATCTCATGAGTGTTGAAGATCAGCTTATGGCTCTCCGGAACATTTATTATCATTTAAACAACAATGGTTTATTCATCTTCGACTTATATGTTCCCAATCCAAAAATGATTGCTGAAGGTTTGGATCATGTTATTGATTTTGAAGGAGAATATGAAAAAGGAAAAATCATCAGACGAATAACAAGCATGAAAGCAGACATCGTCAACCAGATTTCAACTGCAGAAATGAAGTTTGAATGGCAGGAGAATCATTCATGGAGAGAAGCTACATGGAAGATGAGTATGAGATTTTATTTCCGTTTTGAGGTTGAGCATCTGATTCGCCTCTCCCCTTTTAAACTATTGAATGTTTTTGGTAATTTCAATGAAAAGCCAATTGATACCGATGATTCTGAAATGATTGTTGTTTGTGGTAAAAATATAAAATAAAATAATGTAGTTTTAAGTCACTCTATTACTGATTAAAACCCGGATGCCACCGGAAGTCATAAGGTTTTTCTTATCCCCCAGATAAATTACGCTATTAAAGACAATCTGAATGTTTACTTATTATCCGAAATCCCTCTTTATCAATACATTAATAAAACACAGATCGCTTCTCAATTCCAGTTTGTCGCAGGGGTATCTTACAGATTTTACTTAAAGAAAACTGAAGAATAACTTATTCGCCTCATCATGGGATAATACTTTGACTTGAAATTCATCTTCAATGTCTGGTTTTTCATCTGTTTCATTGAATCAGGTCATTTGTAAAATTGTTTAAAAAAATTTGCACATGTTAAAATCATGGTATTACCTTTGTTTCGTAATTTTACGAAATACGAAATTAAAAAAATGGATTATTCGGAAAGTCAGATTCAGTTAGCCCGCTTTGCTAAAGCCCTTGCTCACCCGGCAAGGGTCAAAATCCTTGAAACCCTTACCAAGCAAAGCTGTTGTTTCAGTGGCGATATGTTCGAATTATTACCGATTGCCCGCTCCACCCTGTCGCAACACCTCAAAGAGTTGAAAGATGCAGGGCTGATTCAGGGAGAAATTAATCCTCCCAAAATCAAATACTGCATTAATCGGGAAAACTGGGAAAAAGCTTCTCTGATGATAAATCAGTTATTCAGTATAAATAAGGTTGAATTTTAAATTATAAAACTATGATTATTAAAGTATTAGGAACAGGTTGTCCAAAATGTAAAACCCTCGAAAGGGAGACCTTTAATGCCTTGGCTGAGCTGGATATAGCTGCTGAGGTCGAAAAAGTGGAAGACATTGTTAAAATTATGAATTACGGTGTCATGAGAACACCAGGTCTGGTCATCAATGAAAAAGTTGTGCTGAGTGGCAGGGTGCCTTCCAGAGAAGAGTTGAAAAAAATTATAACAGAAAACCAGTAATTTCAATAAAAATGTTCACTTATTGAACGGTGAATGAAAAATCTCACCGTATGAACATTAATTTCGGAATCTACTATTAAAAATTTTAAAATCATGGCAAAAATATCCTTCGTTTTACTGTTATCCGGACTTATGTTGGCAAGCTGTCAGCAAAAGGAAAGCAAAAAAACGGTAACAGAAGAAGCATCCATTAACGCTGAAAGTCAGGAGGTTCCTGCAGTTGTTTATTACTTCCACGGCACCAGAAGATGCCCCACCTGTATTAAAGTTGGTGAAATCGCCAGAGCTACTGTTGAAAACAATTTCAAAAAAGAAATTGAAGAAGGAAAGCTTAAGTTTGAAGATATTAATGTGGAAGATGGGAAACATGATGATCTGGTTGAAAAGTATCAAATCAGGTGGAATGCATTGATAATCAGGATAAATGGTAAGAATGGCGAAGAAATATCTGACCTGACCGATATGGCCTTTCAATATGCCAATACCTCTCCGGATGAAGTGGAAGCTTCCATCAAATCTAAATTGTATCAATTTCTAAATCAATAGTATATGAAGAAATATTTGCTGATTTTCGTATTCCTTGTCGTGTCTGCATTGGTAATTTCACAACCAAAAGTCAAGGTGAAAGTAATTTATTTTCATGGCACACATCGTTGCCCAACTTGTCTTGCCATTGAAGACCTGACCAGAAAAACACTCGATAAATATTACCGCAGTGAGATGGAGAAAGGTCTGATTTCGTTTTCGTCAATAAATGTGGATGAAAAGCAAAACAAAAAAATAGCAGAAGATTATGAGGTTTACGGCTCATCACTTTTTTTGGTAAAAATGATGAATGGGAAGGAAAACAGGAATAACCTGACAGATTTCGCTTTTACCAATGCCCGAAACGAATCCAAATTCATGCTCGACCTGAAAGCAAAAATTGATGAACTGTTAAAATAGCCTGATGGAATTTCTAAATTCAATACTTGAAAACAGCAGCATACCGATAATTACAGCTTTTGTGCTTGGTTTGATGACTGCCATCAGTCCTTGTCCTTTAGCTACCAATATTACAGCCATCGGTTATATCAGCAGGGAACTGGAAAATAAAAAGCGGGTTTTCATCAACGGTCTTATTTATACACTTGGAAGAGCCATCAGCTACACGACATTAGGGCTTTTGTTTTACTTCGGAGCCAGCCAGTTTCACATTGCCCGCTTTTTTCAAACCAATGGTGAAAAATTTTTAGGCCCCCTCCTGATTATTTTTGGTATCCTGATGTTTGATTTTATCCGCATTCCCATGCCGGGTTTCAGCAAACTTAGTGATAAAATAGGTCATTCTGAAGCTAACCGTACATGGGTATCGTTGCTGTTAGGAATTATTTTCGCACTGGCCTTCTGCCCTTTCAGCGGAGTGATTTATTTTGGCATGCTGATTCCTTTGACCATAGCTTCTGCAAAAGGTCTCTACCTCCCCATTGTCTTTGCCATTGCTACCGGTTTACCCGTTATCATTATTGCATGGCTCATTGCTTTCACTGTTTCAGGTGTCGGAAGTTTTTACAACAAAGTCAAAACATTTGAAAAGTGGTTTAAACGTGTTGTTGCAATACTTTTTATTGGGGTTGGTATTTATTACCTGACTATCTTCTTCTTTAAATAAATAGGTTATGGACTTAAAAAAAGAAATAAAAATTCTCATCTGGATTGCCCTTGTTTTTGTTGCGGCATTTTTCCTTCCAATTGATAATGTGCGATTTAACACGGCTATTGATGCCACACTCGATCTGGTAAAATGGTATGCAAGGGAGCATGTTATCCTATGCCTGCTTCCGGCATTTTTTATTGCCGGTGTTATTTCTGTTTTTATCAGTCAGCAGTCAGTGATAAAATATTTTGGAGCAAATGCAAAAAAATGGCTTGCCTATCTGGTTGCATCGGTTTCGGGAACAATCCTGGCTGTATGCAGTTGTACCATTCTCCCTTTGTTTTCCAGCATCCACAAACGTGGAGCCGGCTTAGGCCCAGCCATAGCTTTCCTCTATTCCGGGCCTGCCATCAACATATTGGCAATTATTCTCACCGCACGCATTCTTGGTTTTGAAATGGGAATGGCAAGAATCATCGGAGCAGTGAGTTTTTCGGTCATCATCGGTATTATTATGTCATTGATTTACAGAAAAGAAGAAAAGATTAAGGCAGAAGAACAAATGCATATTCAGGCCTTACCTGAAAAACGTCCTTTCTGGCAGACAGCTTCCCATTTCTTTGTTCTGGTTTTTATTCTTGTTTTTGCCAACTGGGGTAAACCTGCCGAAGGAATTACAACAGGACTTTGGTTCTGGATATGGACAAACAAATGGCTCATCACCTCATTTTTCTCGGTTCTTTTGGTCTTTTCACTGATATTCATTTTGAAAATCAACTGGTTGTATGTCATTCTGGCTGCTATTTCGACCCTGATTGCCGCTTTAATCAGTTCCAGTCCTTTATTACCCGTCATTGTTGCCATTGCCGGATTAAGTATTATCACGCTGACTGATAAAAAAGATGATGAGAATAAGGAATGGACTTTGTCCACATGGGGTTTTGCCAAACAAATCATGCCACTTTTAGCGATTGGTGTCGTAATAGCAGGTTTTCTGCTGGGCTCCACCCACGATGGAAAAAGCATTCCGGGTATTATTCCCAATGAGTGGATTTCAGCATTGGTCGGTGGAAATTCATTGTTTTCCAACTTCTTTGCTTCCATTGTCGGAGCCTTTATGTATTTTGCCACATTGACGGAAGTTCCTATTTTACAGGGATTGATTGCTTCAGGAATGGGAAAAGGCCCTGCCCTTGCACTTTTACTTGCCGGCCCTGCATTATCTTTGCCTAATATGTTGGTCATCAGAGGAGTTATGGGAACGCAAAAAACAGTGGTATATGTGAGCTTGGTAGTAGTTATGGCTACTGTTTCAGGATTGATTTACGGAAGTTTGTTTTAACCTTAAAATGATAAAGATGAAAAAATTAGTTTTACTGTTTCCCTTGAGTTTACTGATATTTACTCAATTCTGCATTGCTCAGAAAGCTGAGGTACTTTATTTCAAGGCCGATTTAGCCTGTTGTCAGGCAAAGGCTTGCAATGCACTGGAAAATGATGTAAAAACTGTTGTTCAAAAGCTTTATCCAGGCGGAGAAGTGGTTTTCAAAACACTTAGACTGGCAGATCCCGCCAATAAACCACAGGTTGATAAATTTAATGCCAAATCACAAACGGTGGTGATTGTTGCCAAAACAAAAAAAGGTGAAAAAATACTTGACATTACCGACATTGTGAGAAACTACAACATCAGCAAGGATATGGCTGTTTTTGAAGCAAACATGAAGAAGAAATTCGAGGAAATTCTGAAATAACATTTTTATAAACTACTAAAAATCAGTATGGTAAACTTATATTCAACTCTTATTTGTCCTTTCTGCGGACATAGTGAAACCATGAAAATGCCGGAAGATTCCTGCCAGTTTTTCTTTGAATGTCCTTCCTGTAAATCTTTGTTAAAGCCTAAAGCTGGCGATTGCTGTGTGTTTTGTTCCTATGGCGATGTGCCCTGCCCTCCGGTTCAGAATAAGAAACATTGTTGCTGATGATTAAAATTCTTTTAAATTGAGCAGAACTTTTTTTAATTCCAAAGGTATCTTTATCAATGAGTTGCTATGCCTGACAGCCAAGGAAGCAAATGAATTGCTTTCAGTAAATGCTGTTCTGCTGGATGTCAGGCCTGAATTTGAAGTCGCTATGCGTCAATTTGATGTTAAAAATGTCATCTATATTCCTCATTTTCAAATAGAAAGCCGCTATCATGAAATACCTGCCGAACAGGCTGTGATATTGGCAGACGCCAGTGGGCTCAGAAGTAAGGAAGTTGCTGTTTTTCTGAAAAATAAAGGCTTTTCAAATATCGCATTACTGGCAGGTGGAATGGTGGATTGGGAACGTGCCGGCTTTTCTGTTACCAGGAATAAAGGAAATACCTTGCACGGTCAATGTCCTTGCATGTTAAATGTTAAACCTGACCCATCTCAGAAATTATAAAACACTGTAAATCTTCCGGTTAAGGAAGGTTTAATTTCCCACCCCGTCTTTGCTTCATAGGTTTCGTAAACTACATTGGGCGAAATAATCACTTTATCGTTTAACTTATAGCTTATTCCGAAAATACTGAAGGTTCGGCTGTCTCCGGTTGCAGAAACATCCTGATCCGGGTCAAAACCATCGAAACGTGCAACCAATGAAAATTTAGGGTTAAACCAGTATTGAGCAAAAACTGAATAGCCAAAGGTAATTTTATCTCTGACACTCATGCCGCTGACTACTCCGTTATCCAGATTGACTATAAAAGCCTCCCCTCCTATCATATATTTGTCTTTTTCTTTAAATCCGATAAAAATGCCGGAAGTTTGAGCATTGTTAGGCAAGGTCCCGACAGGCGCTATGGTATCAGCAGGGTCTTTGATTTCAGGACGGAAACGAATATCTGAGTAAATAGTAATAGTCAGGTTATTGATTGGTGAAAGAGAAAGGTGAGCGTATAACCTTTTATATTTATCATTTTCAGGGCTGTTGCCAGAGCCATTTCCGAACATCAGACAGTATTTCAGTCCAAATTTTTCAGTTATTTTTCCTTTGAGTGAAACAGCCAGATCGCGTGAGGATACAATTCCCCTCAAGTCCATGATAGTTTTCTCCAGAAAACGGTTTCCCCATACTGATTCAGAGATATCGTAAGCCGGTGTCGGCTGGATGCCAAAGGTAAAATCACTCCCTTTAAATATATCTTTCCATGTCAGATAGGCATCCTTGACAAACACCCCTGTTTTACCATTAGAGGTCAGTGCAGCCTCATCAGCTTCCAGACGGAACCGGGCAACAAATTTTTCCGAAATATCATAGTCATAAGTAAAATAAATCCTTCTGATTTTAAAGCCATTCATGCCTTGTTCCCTGGGATTGGCAACATCTTTCAGTTTTGCAAAACCGGTATCAGCCAATATTTTGTAATAATAATCACCAAAGGTATAGGCAGTTATTTTGCCTTTCGGTTTATTTTCCTGTGCTTTCAGATTCATTATAAATAATAAACTTCCGGAAAGTAACAAAAATTTAATAAAAACTGTAGATTTCATGGTTTGAATTTTAACACTTTTATAATGTTCCCTAAATGAAATAATAAAAATAAGGTAAAACAAGCTTAAAATGATAAATTTTCACTAATATAATCTGGCGAAAAATCTGAAAATTTTATCAATAATTAAAAAAAAGGTTTCACCTCCTGAATTTTTGTAAGGTGTTGTTTTTCAG
>JAAYUY010000112.1 GCA_012517435.1 Sphingobacteriales bacterium
AGCTTGACCAGTGCCCTCCTCATGTTTTTCTTTTCCTTAAACAAAGTGCAGGGATAGATTCCGGAATGATAAACGAGAAGACTTTGCTGAAAAAAATTCATTTTTCTTTCCTGAATAAAAGAGATCAAAGCGGAATCAATTTCTGCCGAAGGGATGATATTGAACGATTCATCTTTGAAATAGCATGCACCGGTGAGCTTATTGTTAAAAGCTGAATGGGCACGAATTCCGTTACAGAAATACAGTCCGTCAATGGTAGTGTCCTTTGAAGTGTAAGCGGCAGGGATGCAAAAGAAAATACTATCTGATTTGTCAGGGCGAATGGGTGTCAGGTCTGCTGTTAATCCAAATGGTTCGTAAAGGGTGATGTTCCCGTAATTTGTCTCAAAAGTTATCCGCAAAACACAAGGGTTTTGTTTTTTGAGCAGATTGATTTTTTGCTCAGGTTCCTGAAAATTTGTTTTGGCAGAAATGGTATCCTTTTGTTGGGCAAAGACAGGGCAGCATAAGGCAATGGCAAAAACCGCAAACAACAAAGCTTTCATAAAGTAAAGATAATCAGGAATAAAGAAAAAAGAAAGACAATCTTCCTATTCAATAATGGTCATTTCCTGAATCAGATTTTGAGCTCCGGCAAACTTATCGATGATAAACAAAACATAACGGATATCAACGCTGATGGTGCGCTGGAGTTCTGTTTCGAAGGCAATGTCACCGCTCATAGCTTCCCAGTTGCCGTCAAAAGCAAGGCCGATCAGGTTGCCATATCCATCGAGTACCGGACTTCCTGAATTTCCACCGGTGATGTCGGTATTGGTCAGGAAACAGGTTTTCATGATTTTATTACCTTTTTCATCGGTAGAGGCATACCTGCCATAATCTTTTGTTTCATAAAGCTGTTTAAGTTTTTCAGGAACGACAAATTCCCAGTTGTTGGGATCTTCTTTTTCCATTACCCCGTCAAGAGTCGTAAAGTAGTTGTAATAAACAGCATCGGAAGGATAGTAAGATTTGACGGTGCCGTAAGTCAGTCGGAGCGTAAAATTGGCATCCGGATAGAATTTCCTGTCTTTCTGCATTTCCTGAAGTCCTGCCATATAGAGACGCCTGCATTTGTCGAGTTTGTTCTGAGCATCTTTGGTTTCATCATTCCATTTCTGATACAGGTCGTAAAATTTCACAAATATCTGAAATACAGGATCTTTTTCCAGAATATCTTTATTGGGAGCATCCAGAAACAATTCCATGGCTGTCTGATTGATCAAAATGGTCTTGCTGAAAACATAATCTGTGTATTTTGAGAAATCACCCTTATACTTTTTTTGGATGGTTGCATAAATATCGGGCTGGAATTCAGGAGCTATATCCTTGTAGTACAGTTCGAGCATGGCAGCAAACTGTTTTTTATCGGTAGAAAGGTTGTAATCCTTGAAATAGTTCGGCAGTCCTTTTTTAATCACGTCAGCGACATATTTAATCCTGTCATTATCAATTTTTTCGGCAGTCATCAGACGATGAAGGGCGCGGAATTGTCCGGCCAGAGACATGATATCGCTTCCTCTGAAAATTGCTTCATTGGCATACTGACGAGCCATTTCATATTTATCGAGGACTTTGTAAGCACCTTCAAAATCAGAAATGACATTCCCATACTTGCGGATGGTTTCTTCACTTTTTAGTACCCATTTTTGAAATTCACTTTCAAGAGCCACTTTTTTATCATACACATTGAGCCTTTTCAGACCGCGGCTTTGTCCCTGAAAATATTTCCAGTAGTTTGAAACACGTGCATATTTTGAAGCATATTGAATCCTGACAGCCGGATTGGCATCCATGTCTTCGCGCATGATCTGAAGCCTGATGGTTCTGATTTTGACAATGGAAGGATTTTTATATTCGAG
>JAAYUY010000113.1 GCA_012517435.1 Sphingobacteriales bacterium
AAATTTTTCGGCCAGTTGCCTGACGGTATATCCGTTTTCTTTACTCAGGTATGAGATGATGGCTAAGATTCTGTAAACCAATTTGTTTTCCATACTAAATCGCTTTAATCAATCCGAACCCCATGCTGTTTTTTTCACCCAGTCCGGCATAATAACAGGTTTTCATCAGCAGGGGAGAAGTATTTAATTCCAATTGAAATTTATAACCCCTGATAAAAATGGTCTCGTTTTCGTTTTTGGTGATGGCAATAAGCTTTGACGCAGGTTCTGAAAGTAGTTTTAATGAAAACTTACTATCGCTGAGTTTTTCTCCTGTGTAGGCTTCATGTTTTGTCAGTGTATTTTTCATAAGCAAAGAGGAATAGGCTTCATCAAGAGGGGAGAGATATTCACAGTGTGATTTCCCATTTATCGGTCTGATCTGGGAGATACAAACGGGCGTGATGGCTTCGAAACGCATTGATTCTGAGAATTGCGGAGCCGGAAGCACTTCAACGGTGCTGACATGAAGGCGGAGCTTGTGTTGTTTGTTGCCAAGCACAAAATCAAGGTTTTTAAAGCATCCGTGTACAAAATGATGAGCCGCATCAGGAACCAGAAAGCTGAGGATGATGGAACAATTTTCGGAATAGCTGACAATCTGTTCACCTTGCAGCTGGCTTTTTTCAAAATAAATGTTGGAAAAGCAGAACAGCTTGAATCTTTTGTTTTTTAAAGAAAAACCCTGTTCATGAAGCCACGAGGCAAATTCAGGATTACTGACATTCAGGGTTTTATAAATCCATGATGAGACAGCATACTGATAATTAATGGGTAAAATACGCTCATCAGAGGTGATTTTGAGCTGAAGTTTTATTCTCATGATTCTAAAAAATAAAGGAGCTTAAATGAAAACAGAAACCTTTTCAGACTTCAAATATAAATAAGTTTTGTAAGTGGTGAACTGTCATTTTATCAAAATAAAGTGGCTGGCATATCGTTTGATAAACACTAAGCTGTAAAAATTTTAAAACAAACGAATATGAGACTCTTTTGGAAACAGGCACTGATGTTACTGGTTGCCGGAATCATTGGCGGAATCATCGGTATAAGTATTTACCAGGTGTCGGGTATGAACGGACGCACCGGTACTATACCGGGGACTGAAAAATCTGTAGCCCGATACACTGTTGACCGTATCGCGTTACCGACATTTGATTTTTCGGAAATAGCCAGCCGTATAGGTCCTACGGTGGTACACATCACCACTAAAATTGAGGCCCCGCAGAAACCCACTTCTCCTTTTGACAATCCGTTTTTCGAGTTTTTTGATCCAAAATTTTTCAACTATCCCCAGCAGGGAAGCGGGTCCGGTGTTATTGTTACAGAGGATGGCTACATTGTTACCAACAATCATGTGGTAGCAGACGCCACCAACATTGAAGTTACCCTGAGTGATAAAAGAACCTATTCGGCAAAAGTTATAGGAAAAGACCCGCAGACTGACCTGGCAGTCATTAAAATAGATGCAAAAGACCTGACCCCACTGCCCTTCGGGAATTCAGACGAGCTGAAAGTCGGGGAATGGGTGCTGGCACTTGGAAATCCATTTAATCTGGAGAGCACGATCACTGCAGGTATCGTCAGTGCGAAAGCCAGAAGTATCGGTATATTGGGACGTGGCTCTGCTGTAGAGTCCTTTATTCAGACCGATGCTGCCGTTAATCCGGGCAACAGCGGAGGGGCTTTGGTGAATGTTGAGGGGAAACTCATTGGTATTAATACAGCCATTGCATCCCAGACCGGAACTTATGAAGGTTATGCTTTTGCCATACCTTCCAATCTTGTTTATAAAGTTTACACCGATATTGTTAAATACGGCAAAGTACAGCGTGGTATGCTGGGAATTAATATTCAGGAAGTTACGCAGGAAATAGCCAAAGATAATGACATGGAAAAAATCCGCGGGGTTTATGTGGCCGATGTACTGGAAGACGGAGCTGCAAAGGAAGCAGGGATTAAAAAAGGTGACATTATCCTGAAAATCAATGACAAGGAAGTGAATTCGGTGCCGGCTTTACAGGAAATGGTTTCGATGAACCGCCCGGGAGATAAGATAAAAGTAACTGTTTTCAGAAAGGGGAAAGAGCATGAATTTACTGCTACTTTGAAAGACCCCAAAGGCAATACCAAAATAGTGGAGGATAAAACTCAGGATCTGAAAAACTCACTGGGAGCTGAATTTACTGAACTTACGCCACAGGAAAAGGCTAAATTCGGTATTGAAAACGGGGTAAAAGTAAAATCGGTTACTTCAGGTAAATTCAAGGATGCAGGTATCCCCAAAGGATTTATCATTACGAAAATTGACAAGAAGAAAGTTAATTCGGTGGATGATGTATATGAATATCTGAGTGCAAGTGAAGGCGGGGTACTGATTGAAGGAATTGAACCAGATGGTTCAAAGGGATATTATGGCTTCGGAATTGAATAGAAATTTTTCATAGTTTTTTTAGTTTGAGCACGGTACACTTACCGTGCTTTTTTTTTTAGATGGAGTCTTTATAAATGAGAGCCTGCCATTGTAATTTTTCCCTGATATTTGTCGTTACAACTGAGACAGATGAAAACATTATTCAGGAAATTTTCCGGTTATTATCTTATCTCCGGCCTGATAATTATTGCTTTAACCATTATTTCACTGGCTTTTCCGAAGCCGGAAAGCTTTCTTGCTGTCAACCGCATGCAGACTTTGACAGGAGTTGCTTTTTTTAAGATAATTACCTTGCTGGGGAATGCGTGGATTTATCTGATCATGATCGTCATCTGCCTGTTTATCCGTTTTCGTTTTTCACTGATATTTTTTTCTGCTTTTGTTCTGGAAGGTTTGTTGTCTCAGTTTTTAAAAAAGATTGTTTTTCAGGATGTTTACAGGCCTTTGAAGTATTTTGAACTGCAGGGCATTGATATCAACATCGCTGAAGGAGTGAAGCTTTACCGGCATTTCAGCTTTCCTTCCGGACACAGTGCCACGGCTTTTACCGTATTCAGCCTGATGGCTTTTCTGATATTGCCGGCAAAATTCAGGTGGGTGGCTTTGTTGTTTGCCTTGCTGACTGCATTTTCAAGGGTTTATCTTGGACAGCATTTTATTCCTGATATTGCTGCCGGGAGTTTTAACGGACTTCTGGTCGCTTCAGTGGTTTACTGGTGGTTTGAAATATACAGACCTTCATTTTTGGAATCTAAGTTCTGGACTGAAAAAAGAATCAGGATTTGAAAAACATTATCATTATTACTGTATTGGTTCTGTTGCTGTTTGTTCCTTTTAC
>JAAYUY010000114.1 GCA_012517435.1 Sphingobacteriales bacterium
AAGAATATTGTTTAAAAACTTTGCTATTTATCCGGGTAACAGAGGAACAAATCCATTTTTCTACCTCATACCTGAAAAAGTTTGAGGTAATCATCAAAAACAAAAATGCGGTTTCGGCTTTGTCCTGTTATTTCTTTGAGTATGCCGTTTTGGTGCATCCTGATTACCAGCTCATTGGCAGATTTGAAGGTTACGCCCAGCAGTTCTTGAGCTTCGTTTATCTGAATCACCGGTTTATTAAACAAAGCATTGAGAAGTAAAGCCGCTTTGGAAGCCCGCTTGCCATAAACTGTGGAAAGGGAGCTTTCCAATCGATCTTTAAGCTCCAGGATGTTGCTCAGCGTTTGAGTAGCATTTTCTGCTATTTCGGCAATGCCCGCCAGAAAGTATTTGAGCCATTGGGTCATATTGTTTTTGGTGCGCACAAAGGTGAGGTTTTCATAATAAAGGCCCTTGTTTTTTTCAAAGTATGAAGAAAGATAAAGCAGTGGTTTTTGAAGTATTTTTTGGTCTATCAAATATAACGTAATAAGCAGTCGTCCTATACGTCCGTTCCCATCTAAAAAAGGGTGTATGGTTTCGAACTGATAATGAGCAATGCCTATTTTTATGAGTGCCGGAACATTAATTTCGTCATTATGCAGAAATTTCTCCAAATCGCTCATCAGCTCAGGCACAAAATCCTGATGAGGCGGAATAAATACGGCATCTAATAATGTATTGCCACCAATCCAGTTCTGGCTGGTTCGATATTCTCCAGGTAATTTATACTTTCCACGCACATTACTCAATAAGGTTTTATGGGTTTGTATGATGAGGCGTGAAGAAAGAGGAAGCTTCTCCATCTCTTTGATAGCTTCATTCATAGCTTTAATGTAATTATTTACTTCCCGCCAATCATTTTTACGCTCAGGGTCAATTTCAACTTCATTTAAAAGCGCTTCGTCCATATTGGTTTTCGTGCCTTCGATTCTGCTTGATACCACAGCTTCTTTGGTTACATGCAATTGAATAAACAAATCGATATTGGGCACCAAACGGGCATAGGAATTAAGCTCGCCTAATTTTATGGCTGCTTTTTCCAGCAAAAGGTTCAGGGTTTGATCTTCCCATCTCCATATATCATTGATTAAAGTTGGACGAAAATAAGCATATCCAGCAGGATGCTTTTCATAGTTTCCCGCTTTATAACTCTCTAAATGTATCATTTCATTTTTTTTGCAAAGGTAAAATAAAAATATTTTTATTTTACCTTAATATGACCAAAGTAAAATAACGATTTTTTTGTTTTACTTTGATATATCTGACCTATCCCTTTAAAAATCTGGTTAGATTTAGCTTTAGATTTTATTTTCATCACCCGCAGCGAAGAAATCTTATTTGTTCTCTGTCTGTCAGTACTGTTTCTTCCGGTATTTCTGATTGTTGTGTTTTGTTCAGCTAAGCTAATCATTTCCTCTAAAAATCCTTTCAGGATTATCAATACCTGATTTTCATTAGTAACTTTTTGGGGAAATTATCTTAAGCTTTCCTTTACTCAATCTTTGCTTTCAGACAAATGGAGATTATTCCACAAACAACTTACTTATGATATAATCAGATAGCAGCATGCCTTTTCTGGTCAGGATCAGAAATCCGTTTTTATCCGACATGAAATTCTCCCGAATAAAATGCGTTGTCTGACAATCGAATTCTTTTTTTTGTTCTTCAGTCAATAGGGAGATTAAATATTGATAATCAATTCCATCAGAAGTTCGCAGACGGGTCATTATGTATTCATTCAGGCGATCGGTTTTGCTCAGTGTTTCAGACTCAAAATAGTCTTTCCCTTCACTAATTGCCATGATATATTTATGGTTGACATTTATATTCCATTGCCTGCTGATCAGGTTGTAGGAATGAGCTGAAGGGCCTATGCCCAGATAAGGTTCATTCTTCCAATAGGCTGAATTGTGTATGGCACGGAAGCCTTCTCTCGAAAAATTTGAAATCTCATAATGTTGATAATGATTGTCTTCTGCAAAATCACACAGAAGATTGAAATCTCTGATCATGTCGTCATCAGCCGGAGGAAGTTTCCTGTTTTTTTTCACCTGCCACGAATAGATGGTTTTGGGTTCGAGTGTGAGTGAATAGGCAGAAAAATGCGGGATGTCAAAATCCTTTAGTTTTTGAAGATTTTTCGTAAAATGGCTGCTGCCCGGAATGCCATAAATCAGGTCAATACTCAGGTTGGAAAATCCTGTAGCCAAAGCTGATTCCAAAGCTTTTTCCGCCTGCTCTGCCGAATGTGTACGGCCTAACCATCGCAAATCATCATCAAAAAAACTCTGAATACCAATACTTAACCGGTTAATTCCAAGCTCTATCAGGCCTTTCAGGTAATCCTGAGTTAAATCATCCGGATTGGCTTCGATGGTCATTTCAGCATCTTGTTCCATGGTAAAGTACCTGAAAATCTGATTTAAAAGCAGATCTATTTCCCTGATATTCAATAAAGAAGGCGTCCCTCCTCCAAAATAAATACTTTTAAGGTGACGATCAGGCAGATAATTTTTTCTCAGTTCAATTTCCTTACACAGAGCCGGCAGCAGTTTTTCCTTTCCCTTCAGGGAGGTGGTAAAATGAAAATTACAGTAATGACAAGCACTGCGACAAAACGGAATATGCAGATAAATTCCCGCCAAATCCTAAATATTGTGTATTTTTGAAGTGCCGAAAATAAATATTTTCTTGCAACAAGGGCAACTTTTTAAACCGACTGACGTTAGATGGTGCATGTATAGGTTATTGTTATTGATCCTGTTTGTAACTTCCACATTCTATTCATTGGCCCAGATAGGTGGCAGATATGTTTACAGTTTTCTTGACCTGAACTATTCTGCCCGAAATTCAGCATTGAATATGCCTGCTGTTCCGGTGTATGATAAAGATATTTTTAACGGGTTGTCGAATCCTTCGCTGATAAACCCGAAAATGAACAATTTTCTTGGATTTACGGCAACCAATTACCTGGCAGATGTAGCTTACGGATCTGCTGTTTTTTCAAGAACCATCAGAGAAAAGTATTATGGACTTGCAGGTGTCAGATATATCAATTTCGGAAAATTTACATTGGCCGATGAATATGGAAATAAAAACGGAGAATTTCATGCAGGTGATTTTGCTTTAAATCTGGCTGCTGCCACCCTGCTGACCGAAAAACTTTCGACCGGGGCTTCCATCAACTTTATTTATTCTTCCTATGAAAGCTACCGCTCGTCAGGCCTGGCCATCGACTACGGATTGACCTATTTTGACACATCCCGTTCGCTTACTGTAGGATTACTGGTCAGAAATCTTGGATTTCAGCTGTTTTCCTACACAGGAGAAAATGCCGAGCCATTGCCACTCGATGTTCAGATCGGTTTTTCCAAAAAGCCGGAACACAATCCGCTCCGGTTTATTGTAGTAGCCCACCATCTGAACATTCCCGATTTTGCCTATCCGAATCCTGCCAAAAAGAATTATGATTTGAACGGAAACGTCATTGCATCAAAAGTACCTCTTAGTGAAAAGATTTTCAGGCATTTTGATTTGGGTGGAGAATTGGTATTATCTGAAAACTTACATATCCGTTTTGGCTACAGTCATCAGGCACGAAAAGAGCTTCAGGTATCCACACGTCCGGCACTTGCAGGTTATAGCTGGGGATTCGGACTGAGAATCAGCAAGTTTCATATTTCTTACGGAAATACTATTTATCATCTGGCGGGAGGCAGCAACACCTTTTCCTTAACTGCCAACTTATCGGAATTTACGAGAAAAAAAGGCAAATAAGGCTTTTCTGCGGATGGCCAAGAAGAATTGCCAGAAAATTACTAATCATTTAGCCCGATATAGCGCAAAAACTCAGCTTTGATTTCAGGTTCATTAAATTTACCGAAATACTCAGCGGTGATGGTGGTAGTCGAGTTGTCCTGAATCCCCCTGCTGGCCACACACATGTGTTTGGCATCAATTAATACAGCCACATCTTTGGCATCAGTAACATTCATCAGTTCGCGTGCGATTTGAAGCGTCAGGCGCTCCTGAAGCTGGGGCCTTTTGCAGTAATAATGTACAAGCCGGTTGATCTTTGACAATCCGATAACCTTCCCTGTACTGATATAGGCCACATGGGCTTTCCCGAGAAAGGGGACAAAATGATGTTCACAGTTGGAATGGACAGTGATGTCTTTTTCCACTATCATCTTGTTGTATTTGAATTTATTTTCAAAGAGTGAGATTTTGGGTTTATTGGCAGGATTTAGTCCGCTGAAAAACTCTTTGACATACATTTTGGCTACCCTTCGGGGTGTTCCCTTCAGGCTGTCGTCTGTCAGGTCGAGTCCTAAGATATTCATGATTTCAGTAAAATGACCGGCAATCAGTTCAATTTTCTGATTGTCGTCAAGTTCAAAAGCATCTTTCCTCATCGGAGTTTCGCAACACTGAAGAATGTCTTTTTTTTCCATGTTTATTGTTTGATAAATTTACTGGTTATTGTTTTTCCTTCTGTTGACAAAGTTAAAAAATACACACCGGGGGAAAGAGCTGATATTTCGATGAATTCAGTATTTTCAGCATTTTCATTCTTAATTATTTCCTTGCCGGTGATGTCTTTAATAACAAATGAACATGGATGATGTTCATTGCTTATTTTGATAAAATCATTAGCAGGGTTCGGATATATGAGAAAATCAGAGGATTGAGTTTCAGTTATACCTGAAACGTCTTGTCTTTTGAGAATAATCCCGTTTGTACCGACCGCAAAGCCAATGACAGGATTGACAAAATAAATTTTCATGATCGTTTCAGCAACAGGATTAGTCCATTCCTGTGTCCAGTTTGAACCACCGTCAACGGTTCTGAGGATGGTTCCGTTTGTTCCGCCAATAAATCCAATGTTTTGCCCGACAAAATAAGCCGAATAAAAGTCAATATTTTTAAAGTTTTTAGCATAAATCTGTGTATCTGTCCAGTTGATCCCGCCATTCACCGTACGCTTGACTTTTCCTTTCGGGCCGACAATATAACCTACATTGGCCGTGATAAAATAGCTGTTGTAAACAGGCTCAGTGGTTCTTTTTATGGTATCCCATGTTTTACCACCATCAATGGAGCGCCATACTCTGCCACTTTGAGCGGTTAAAATACCGGCAGTATCCACCGGAAATTTTACACGGATAAAATTATCCATGGAATAGACGAGTTTTGCCTGCCACCCAATACCATCGTAAAAAATATAACCACCTGAATTTGAGCACACATACCCCCTCGTTTTTGACGGAAAAGAAATATCGTTAAAATCGGCATTGGTGCCAAGGTTTATTTTAGTCCATGAATCGCCCAGATTGGTGGTTTTATAGCATGCACCTTTCTTCCCGACCACATATATTGTTTTCCCGTCAATAAATTCACATGCCTTAACCTTATCAGTGGTTACTGCCGAAACCTTGTTTGTCCATGTTTCACCTCCGTCTGTGGTAACAAGAATATAATTAACCGTGTCGTTGTTGCCCACCACAATTCCGGTATCCTTGTTCCAGAATTTAACGTCATAGAAAGTACCACTTTTAACACCGGATGGTTTTGGTTTCCAGCCGTAAGTCTGTGAAAAAAGATTCAGGCTGAAGGTTAAAACAATCACTAAAACAGCTATCTTTTTCATAATTCCAGTTTAATTTTTCTGCGAATGTAAATATTTTTTCCTGATTTTTAATTTTCAGACATCAATCAGCCCGGAGAAAAAACGGACATAAAATTATCATCAGGCAGAAAGTTTCCAATTGCTGAATCGTAATTATTGTTTCTTTTATCAAAAGCTAAAGACTCTGACAAATTTTCCATAAACGCTCAAGTTTGACAGCTCTTTATTTGGAATAATTGTTGAATTTCTTCACCTTTGCAACTTCTTAAAATTATGTTAAAATAATCAGAACATGAGAAAATTAATTTTCCTGTTGTTTACCTTACTGTTATTTCAGGGAGTAAATGCCCAGGAGCCCGTCCAGTTTGTCGAACCAACTGCCAAACAAGACATCAATGTCATGGAATACTCCATTCCTTTTAAAAAGTATATGCTCGACAACGGATTGACTTTCATCGTTAATGAGGACCATTCCGATCAGGTGGTCAGCATTCACCTTTTGTTCAAAATCGGTTCGGCTGCTTCACCTGCCGATATGAACGGGATGATGAACATCATTTCAAAAGTTTTATTCGACAACAAACAATCTGAAGATTATCAGTTCATTCAGAACTATGGCGGGGATTACCAGTATAAGCTGACACAGGATTATCTGAGTTGTCTGATCACTGTTCCCAAAAACATTTACAAACTGGTATTGTGGTATCAGGCACAGAAGCTGTTTAATTTTCAGCAAAACCTGACCTCTGATGTATTCACGGCAGTCAGGCAAAAGGCCATTGAAGAAGCCTATAAATCAGTCGGAACTCCTGAAAGTCAAGGTCTTGTAAAAGCCATCAAAGGATATTATCCGTTCGGGCATCCCTATTCATGGCTGCCTGTGGGAGATCCTGACAAAACGGAACTGATTGAGCTGAATGATGTCAAAAAATTCTATGATCAGTGGATTGGAGCAAACAACCTAATTATAACCCTCTCAGGTGATTTATTGTCAGAAGATGCTCTTGAAACAGTAAAAAGTTATCTTGGTAAACTGCCAAAGGTTCCTATGACAGCCGAAACAGTAAATAATGCAGCTTTTCTGGCGGAAAATCCTGACATGAAAAACTCAGAAAAACAGTTTTTCATGAACTTGTTTACTGAAAATGAAGACTTTAAAACACCCCTTTTGTATCTGATATATCCCGGAGTTGCCTATTCAGATCCCGGCCGGTTTGCCATGGAATATGCTTCCTACCTCTTTGATAACAATGATTACGGATTGCTTTACAAATCGCTGGTAGAATCAAAACTGGCAAAGGAAGTGAGTGTAAAAAACTATTCTTTCCGCTCCGGAGGATATTTTATCGTGAAAATTGTGGCTGACGGACAATATCCGCTAACGGTTTTCAAAGACACGGTCAACTATTTCGTAAACAATACATTCGGACAGGTTGAAAAAGGGACCATCAAAAGAATGAAAGATGAGAAAAAAAGTATTAAGGAGGACGGCACCGTTATCGAATTCAATCCCGCCTATTCGAGGCTGGCACTTGGGGAAGAACTTCCTGTTTACAAAGGAAAAAAACTCATAGAACTCTGTTCGGGGGCCGAAGCCACTAATAAAAAATGTAAGATACTGGGATTTAACGAGTTGTATTACAGTAATCCAAACAATATTTCTGATGAAATCAAACAATTGGTGAACATAAGCCCGCAGCGTATCCAGAAACTTTGCCATGAAAATCTTGCCCTTAGCAAACCGTTGGTTATCAGTGTTTTAAATACATCGCAGGGAAAACTTTCTGCCGGAAAAGAAAACTATTCCCCGCAGAATCTACAAACTGTCATCCTCCACCCGACCGATGATGAAATTTCGAAAATTCAGACCATTGCTTTTAACGTTAAAAAACCAAAAAAATCAAAGATTTCAGCTTATATTCCTCCCAAAAAAGAAGTGAACGTACTGGAAAACGGACTTAAATATTCAACCTTTTATCATAATGAAACTCCGGTAGTTCAGATCCTGATAGCCATCGATATTTCTGCCCTTCAGGAACAAATGCCCATCCCGGAAGTTTTTAACTACTTTAATGTTTTGATGGAAAACCGAATCATCAGTCTTCAGAATGGTGACTTAAAGGAGCAGTTAGACCTTTCCGGCATTAAATACAGGTGTTTTGTACAAAACAAAACATTTTACCTGAACCTGACATTGATGAATGACAATCTTCAGTTTGTAAAGGAATTTATACGCGAATATTTCTGGGGACAGGTGAGAGGCCCTGTGGATGTGGAGAAAATCTCAAAGATTATTTCGGATAACAGGCAAAGACCGGAATTGGCAGACTATTACAACATATTGAAAATCAGTACAAATCCAAACACAAACCGGATGCTTGTCCCTGAATTTGTTGAGCCCAACCATAAAAACTCATTCTACATTCTTCAAATCAATGAAAAACTTCCGTTTTTGCTGACCCCTGCCAAAACTACCGTAACTGTTACCGGGAATTATCGTCAGGGTGAAATCATGGATTTAAGAGAAATCTTCCGTCAATGGCAACCCCTGACATTTCCGGGGTCTGAATTTCTTTCAGCAGATAGCATGGCTCAGTTAAAAGGTACTTATTTCCTGACATGGAAAAGACAGAACAATCCAAAAGTATTCCTGAAATATGCCTCCATTCCGTTTAAAAACTACGATGAGCAGATTAAAATGGATTTCATTAATTATCTGATGAAAACGAGGCTGGCTGACAAACTCAGTGATAAGAAATACATCACAGAGCTGAAGCCGGGTGTTGTTTTTACCGGAAAGACCTATGATTATTATTTCACAGCATTAATTGAGGAAGGCTCCTTTATTCTCGGACTGAAAGAGCTTGATGCAGCCTTGTTCAAACCGGAAATTTCGACCATTGACAAAAAATTGTTTAAAGAATATAAAAACGCTTTCCTGCTGGGGGATTTTGTCATGTATCAGAATGATTTTCACAAGACTATCCTGATGAACAACATGCTTTCGCGTGATATTTCAAGTGATTTTTACGCCATGAAATTCAAGCTGCTCAAAAAGCTAAAACCGTCTGCGCTTCAGTCATTTGCCGATAAATCTGTTCAAAGCGAAAATAAGTTGCTCATAATTGGCGGGAACCGTGAACAACACCTCGATAACATTAAAAATGCAGGCTTTTCTCCCCTGATCGAAATTGATGAAAATGGATTCCCGGTTAAAAACTAATCTTCAATCATGAATAAAAAATATTTTTCTTTCCTGCTGCTTTTGTTTCTGACAACAGCAACATGGCTTAACGCTCAGGTACTCGACCCTGTAAAATGGACTTTTTCCATCAACCCGCTGAAAGACAATCAGTATGAATTGATCTTCAAAGCTACTATTGACGACACATGGCATTTGTATTCCATAAAAAAAGCTTCGGAAGACCCGAACGCGATGGTACCGGTTCCCACTTCCTTTCATTTTGATGAAAACAAATCAGTTGAATTTATCGGAACTGTTGAAGAACGAACCAAGGCAAAAGTGGAATTTGATCCTAATTTTGAATTAGACCTTGCATTTTTCGAACATGAGGCCATTTTTGTACAGCTTGTAAAAGTAAAAGAGCCGACCAAAATCAATGGCTATCTTGAATTTATGTGCTGTGACGACAAACAGTGCCTTGCCCCGAAAGAGATAGAATACAGCTTTGATTTCAGCTTTGTGGGAGAGCGTGAAAAACTGGCAAAAGAAAAGATAGCTCCTACGGAAGTGCCTAAAGAAAAACATCTTGGGTTTTTATTAATTGCTTTTCTTGCAGGGCTGGCCGCATTGCTGACTCCATGCGTATTCCCAATGATTCCGATGACCGTTTCCTTTTTCCTTCACAGTGAGGCCGACAGAAAAAAAGGAGTCATAAACGGGCTCATATTTGGTATATCTATCATATTGATTTATACTGTCATAGGATCAGCAGTTGCCATTATTTTCGGAGCCGATTTTGCCAATTGGCTCAGCACCCACTGGCTTCCCAACATCCTGTTTTTCCTGATTTTTGTGGTTTTTGCCGCTTCCTTTTTCGGAATGTTTGAAATCACCCTTCCCAGCTGGATGATCACCAAATCAGACAGGCAGGCAGAACGGGGTGGACTGGCAGGCTCTTTTTTTATGGCTCTCACCACTGTACTGGTCTCATTTTCATGTACCGGGCCTATTGTAGGAGCTTTGCTGGTTGAATCTGTTGAAGGAAATATTCTTAAGCCAATTTTAGGAATGTTTTCTTTCGGTCTTGCTTTTTCCATCCCATTTACACTCTTCGCCATCTTTCCGAACTGGCTGGCCAATTTGCCCAAATCAGGCGGATGGCTTAACAGTGTTAAAGTCATCCTTGGTTTTATTGAACTTGCATTAGGGTTGAAGTTTCTGAGTGTGGCCGATCAGACCTACCACTGGGGTATTCTTGACCGCGAAATTTATCTGGCTTTCTGGATCGTTATTTTTACCCTCATGGGTTTTTACCTGCTGGGAAAAATTAAGTTTGCCCATGATTCTGATGTTCCCCACCTGGGTGTTCCCCGTTTGATTCTTGCCATCATCACATTTACCTTTGTCATTTATCTGATACCGGGAATGTTTGGGGCACCGCTCAAAGCCCTTTCAGGCTACCTGCCTCCACAAACCACCCACGATTTCGACCTGAATGAAATTATACGTACCAATGCTGAGCTGATTATCAACTCAGGAAACGATGGACAAAATGTCCAGGCTGAAAATACAGGGGATCAACCGGTTTTGTGTGAAACACCCAAATACGCTGATTTTCTTCATCTTCCTCATGGACTGCACGGCTATTTCGACTATGATCAGGCAATGGCTTGTGCAAAAGCACAAAACAAACCACTTTTCATTGATTTTACCGGTCATGGTTGCGTCAATTGCCGCGAAATGGAAGCCCGCGTTTGGTCAGACCCAAGAGTCCTTAAGCTTTTACGGGAGGAATTTGTTTTGGTGGCTCTTTATGTGGACGATAAAAAACTATTGCCAAAAGAGGAATGGTACACTTCGAAATACGATGGCAAACTAAAAAAAACGATAGGTAAGAAAAACGCTGATTTCCAGATTTCCAATTTTGGCGTTAATGCCCAACCCTATTATGTCATTTTAAATCATGACGGGAAACAACTGGTCCCTGCCCATGCTTACAATTATGATATTCAGGCATTTATTGATTTTCTAAACAATGGTCTTGAAAAATTCAGGGCTTCATCCGTATCAAAACCAGCATTTGAGGTTGTTGAATAATGGAAAAGGTTAGAAACATACTGCTTGAGGCAAAAAAAAGCCTTGACGAGCTCATAGCAAACGATGAAATGCTTCATCGGATTGAAAATTCAGCCAGCCTCATGTCGGAGGCGATAAGAAAAGGGAAAAAAATTATTTCCTGCGGCAACGGAGGGAGTATGTCGGATGCAATGCACTTTGCTGAGGAATTGACAGGCAGGTTTCGTGCAGACCGGAAAGCTTTGCCAGCCATAGCCATTTCAGATCCTGCCCATCTCACTTGTGTTGCCAATGATTATGGATATGAAAATGTTTTTGCCCGATTTATCGAAGCCATTGGAAACGAAGGAGATATTTTATTGGCCATCAGCACCAGCGGTCATTCACCAAACATTCTGAAAGCCATCGCAGCAGCACGTTTTAAAGGAATGAAAATCATAGGATTAACAGGAAAAGACGGAGGAAAAATGTCTGCTTTATGTGATATTGAAGTCCGTGCCCCTTATTCACCTTACAGCGACCGTACGCAGGAAATTCATATTAAAATCATTCACATTCTGATACAACTGATCGAGGAAAAACTTTCCGTAGAATAAAAAAAATCAGCATTCAACAAAAGTCGAATGCTGATACTTCATGTATGAGCTAATTTGTTAGTCTTATTTTTTGGCAGCTTCACCGGGTTTGAACGAGAGCAGTTCAACTTCGAAAATTAAAGTTGATCCACCCGGTATGGCACCCTCAATTCCCTGATCCCCATAAGCCAGTTTGGAAGGGATATACAGTTCATATTTTGAACCGGCATTCATCAGCTGAATTCCTTCCGTCCAGCCGGGAATAACCTGATTCAGGGCAAATTCGATGGGTTCACCACGGTCGTAGGAAGCATCGAAAACGGTACCATCTATAAGGGTACCCTTGTAATGAACTTTCACCACATCGTTTGCCGTAGGGCGAGGGCCTTTACCTTCCCTGATTACTTTATACTGAAGTCCGCTGGGTAATTCTACAACCCCCTCTTTCTTTTTGTTTTCTGCCAGCCATTTTTCTCCTTCCTGGCGGTTGGTTTCAGCGTTTTTCATGGATTCTTCACGAGCTTTCATGGCTAATTCCTGACGGAATGCACTGATAACCTTGTCTTTTTCCTGATCATCGAACAATGCCCTGTCTTCAAGATAGTCTTTCAGCCCTTGAGCCAATGCCTCAGGTTGAATTTCTATTTTCTGGTCAACAAAGTTTTTTCCGATATCCAACCCAATGGCATAACTTACGGAATCAAGGTGATTTTCTACCTTATATTCCTTCGGGCCAAACAATTTTGACTTTTTACAACCAGTAAAAACAGATACACTGATTGTCAGTAAAATGATAATAATAAAACTCTTTTTCATGATTTTGATTGATTAAGTGAAAAAATGTATTTTATTGAGGAATAACCTTTATGAGTTCTACTTCAAAGATTAAAACAGAGCCTCCGGGGATTTTATCGCCAGCACCACTGTCGCCATAGCCGAGGTCGGAAGGGATGTACAATTCATATTTACCCCCTTCTTTCATCAGTTGCAAGCCCTCCTGCCAGCCCTGAATCACTCCGTTAACCGGAAATTCAGCAGGGGTGCCCCTGTCGTAGGAAGCATCGAATTTAGTACCATCGATCAGTCGGCCTGCATAATGAACCATCACTTTGTCGGTCAGTTTGGGCGATGCTCCGGTTCCTTCCCTGATCACCTTGTATTGCAATCCGCTGGCTGTCGTAATTACACCGGCTTTCTTTTTATTTGCGAGTAAAAAAGCTTCACCGGCCTGTTTGGTTTTGCTGATCTGATCCTGCTGAGCTGCCTGTTTCTTCTCATTAATCTGAGCGACATAAACAGCCAGAACCTTTTCGCTCTCCTGATCCGTTATCAGTTGTTTTGCCTGCGTCATTCCCTGCAAAATACCTGCAAGCAGTATGTCTGAATTGATTTCAATTCCCTGTGCCTTAAAATTTTTACCGAGGTCATAACCAATGATATAGCTCACCGAATCGACAATGTTTTTAAACTTAATATCTTTATTCTGAGCTGAGATATTACCTGCCGATGCAACCACCAACAGAAAAATGAACAAATAAATCTTTTTCATTGTATTGAAAATTAAATTAAGAAGTGCAAAGATAAGCTAACAATCTGAAATGAACATTTGTAAAAAGGCTTGAAAATCAGGAATTGGATAGTGCAAAAGCTTTACCAGCTTTAAAAGCTTCCATGTTTTTCTGCACCACATCTTCCCCTTTTCTGCCAAAAATAGCTTTTAAGGCTTCAAAATACAATTCATCTTCAAAACTGAGGAAAGGAGAAGCTGCACCGAGAATAACCATATTGGCACTGCGCGATGAACCTGTTTCTTTGGCAATCTTATCGGCATCGAGCAAAACATGATGAGGCTGTTTCCTTATTTCTTCCAGTACAATGTTCAGGTCAGGATAGTTGGGAATATTCACAAATGGTTTATTGTTGGTGATTATCCATCCGTCTTCCCTGAGCCATGGTAAATACCTCAGTGATTCGAGGGGTTCTACCGATAATATCATATCTGCCCTTCCTTTTGGAATCAGATCGGAGGCAATCGGTTTGTCGGAAATTCTCAGGTGAGAAGAGACATCCCCTCCCCGCTGGCTCATGCCATGTACTTCCGACTGTTTCAGGTATAAGTTCCGGGTAACTGCAATATAACCTATCACCGTAGCAATGGATAAAATGCCCTGACCGCCAACGCCTGAAAGAATAATATCTTTTTTCATTTCACTGGGTTTTATGATTCAACTGTATTTTTTTCGCTTTCCTTTGCCTTTTCTTCCTTGACTCTTCTGTTGAAGGTCTGGATACATTCTCTTCTGGGAATGATAACCGATAATCCCGGGTAGGCCAGTTCTTCCTTAATAATCCTGACATTTTCCTCATGATACTTTTTCAGCGGATTAATGACCTTAATATGTTCGGGATCAACACCTACGGCTTTACAAATCTCTTCAATTTTACCATGACCGGGCGTAGGCTGTCCACCCGTCATGCCGGTAGTACCATTGTCGAGTATCATGACCGTAATCGGGGCATTACAGTTTGCAGCATCCAGCAGGCCTGTAATTCCTGAATGAGAAAAGGTACTGTCGCCAATGACGGCAACGGCAGGAATCAGGCCGGCATCGGCAGCTCCTTTGGCCATGGTGATAGAAGCTCCCATATCCACACAGGAATTGATGGTATGAAAAGGTGGTAAAGCTGCGAGGGTATAACATCCGATATCTGACATCACTCTTCCGCTCCCGTATTCGGCCATTGCTTCATTCAGAGCAGTATAAGAATCAATATGCGAGCATCCTGCACAGAAGGAAGGTGGGCGACCCACCATAAAATCTGGTGGATTTTTCCCTTCCTGAATGTGTATGCCAAATGCTTTGGCCACAATATTTGAGTTTAATTCACCATCGCGGGGAATAGTCCCGTCCAGACGCCCGTGTATCGGCTTTCCATGATTAAAAAATCCCCTCAGGTGATTTTCAATCATTGGGTAACCCTCCTCCAGAACGAGGACTTCATCAACTTCTTCGTATAGTTTATAGATAAATTCAGAAGGAACAGGATACTGGCAAATCTTAACGACAGGGTAAGGACATTCATGATTCTCAAAATTTTCAATCAGATAGTTATATGCCAGACCGCAGGAAATAATTCCAAGCGATTTGTCTTTCCCCTCCAGATAAGTATTAAAATCTGAACGAACAGACTCATTTTCAAGCAAATTCTGTTTTCCGAGTAAGTCTTTATATTGTTTTCTTGCAATGGCAGGAAGCAGAACATACTGACGAAGATTCTGTGGCAGCTGAACTTTATTTTGTGCAATTTTAGGCTTTCTGACAACCCCTGAACGGGAATGAGCCAAACGGGTGGTAATTCTCATCAGAACAGGCAGACCGGTTTTTTCAGACAGGTCAAAACCATAAAACACCATGTCGTAAGCTTCCTGCTGATTGGAAGGTTCGAGAATGGGAATCATGGCAAAATTGCCGTAAAACCTTGAATCCTGTTCGTTTTGCGAAGAATGCATGCTGGGATCGTCAGCGGCAACGATAATCAATCCGCCATTGGCACCGGTAATGGAAGAATTGATGAAAGCATCAGCAGCTACATTTAATCCGACATGTTTCATACAGGCCATGGCTCGTTTCCCCGCGTAAGAAACACCCATGGCAATTTCCACTGCTGTTTTTTCATTGGCTGTCCATTGATATTTAATTCCCATTTCTGCTGCTTCCCTGCTTTTCTCAATATATTCCGTAATCTCAGTCGAGGGAGTTCCCGGGTAAGCATAAACCCCGCTTACGCCTGCATCTATCGCCCCCTGAGCAATGGCTTCATCTCCCAGTAAAAGTAATTTTTGCATAATTGTCTTATTTAATCCTGAAAAATTGGAGATGACAAAAATAGAATCAATAAGCAATTAATAAAATGTTTTTGCTTTTTTTAGAAAATTTTATTTCGGGGATAAATAAAAAAAGCCCGACAGCTTATTTGATAGCTGTGGGCTGTTTACTGAAAAATCTCTTTCAGTCTAATGATCCTGACAGCCTGATTTTGATTTCTGGCAGCCCGGAGCCTGAGGACAGTTGGTACCGGAAGATGTATAAGGTGTTACCTTATATCCAAGTTTCTCTATGGCTTTACCTAATTTGTCGGCATCTGTTTTGGCAGGGTCATATTTGACTGTAACCTTTTTCAAATCGAGATTAATGTCAAATGACTTCACGCCTTTTTCATAAGCCAGCATCTTTCCGATAGTGTTTTTACACGATTCGCAATGCATGTTGACAGAATAGGAAACTGTTTTCAGGTTATCCTGCTTCTCAGGTGTTTTTTTACTGTCCTGAGCATTTGTCATCAAAACCGGTGCGACAAACAAAAGTGTCATTAAAATAGAGCTGATTATCTTTTTCATGAGAATGAATTATTTAAAAGTTAAACGTAAACCTGCATAAATTCTTCGGCCTAAAACAGGGCCCCAAACCCGGCTGGCATCAAACTCATTTTGAAACGGGTTTTCATAGCCGAGGATTAATTTGTCCTGAACAAAATCCGTCAGGTTTTCTCCGCCAAGATACAGTTCAAAATTTTTAAAGTTTTTGCTGACCTGCGCATTGACAATAAAAAACCCGGGACTATATTCCTGCACAACCTGATCATTTTCAATCAATTGAGGGAGACGGCTTTTCCCATTGTACTGAACCGTAAAGTCAAATTTCCATTTGTCCCATGGGGTGGAATAAGCAAGGTTGAGAATCCCTTTGCTTTTCTTCGACATCAGTTTCTCCTTCAGAATGCCAAAATAGGTGGTTTTAACATCATTCAGCCGGTAAGCCAGAAGGACATGGAAACGTTCGAAAGGTTCAAAGGTAAGTTCAGCCTGGGCACTGTTGGAATAACTTTTACCGGCAAGGTTGTAAATATGAATCAGGTCGGAACATAAATCCATATCCACGATCACCTGGTTGATAAAATCGGTACGATAAAAATCGAGATTAAGATGGAATGGCCGTCCGGCAATTTTTTTCTCAGCCGACAAAAACGCACCATAATTCCATGCTTCTTCAAGGCCAGGTTCTTCTTCAAAAATGATGGTTTTCGAAGTTACCAGCAGCATGGTATTTTCGGCAATCACATTGGGGAAGCGATATCCTTTACCTGCCGATGCCCTGAGGGTAAAAACGTCATTAAATTTATAACGCAGATGCAGTCGGGGTGTCAGCAGATTGCCATATTTCAGGTGATAATCGTCTCTGAGACCGGCAATCAGAATTAGTTTGCCGAGCGAATTATAGGTATATTCGGTAAAAACCCCGGGAACAATTTCCTTCCTGCCAAGATCCTGCTGATTGAACATCATGTCGTAATCGTCATAAATAAATGAAGCCCCTGCAACAATGCCATGTCTGGTGTTAAACAGGTAGGTCTGATGTATCAGGTTAAAGTAAAATGAATTCTGAACAGCATTAAAATCATTCAGGCCAAAAAATGAATTTTGCTGATGATGGGAAACTGAAGCCAGCAGTGCTGTTGACGTAGATTCCTTGTATTTGGAAATAAATCCGCCTTTGTAAAAGCCTTCTAATCTTCTGGTATTGATTTCAAGGCCATAGGCATTGGTAGTGCCTTTATCGGTGGCTTTATTGAATACCAGTTGTCCGCCATTTTTTACTTCCTCGGTGAAATAAATGCCTGCCTGCCCTTCATAATTGGGAAGGGTCAGCTTCCAGCGGTTCAGCAACATGTACTGTCTGGAAAGCGGATAATCGAAAAAGCCGTCATTATTACGGTCAAGTGTGGTATTAAAATAGTTCCCATGTAAAAAGACCATGGTACTGAGTTTCTTATTCAGTTTATGGGCAGAATAGGCATTTGCCTCCAGCCGTCCCAGAGAGCTGCCAAACACATTAAGATAAAATCGTTCGCTGGTATCGGGTTTACGGTATTCGTAATTGATTTGCCCTGCGACAGATTCAAATCCATTTTTAACGGATGCAGTTCCTTTTGAAATCTGAATAGATTCAAGCCAAGGCCCAGGTACATACGACAAGCCGAAAATACTTCCCAATCCACGCAGGGAAGGAATATTTTCCATCTGCATCTGGGTGTAAACTCCTGTCAGGCCGAGCAATTCGATTTGTTTTGCACCGGTGAGGGCATCAGCAAATGAAACATCAACCGAAGCATTGGTCTCAAAACTTTCGGAAAGATTACAGCAGGCTGCCTTTTTAAGTTCAGACTGTGTGATAATCTGAGTGCTCTGAACAGAGGATTTTGAAAAATAGGAACTTCCTCTTTTCTCACTTATTTTAACTTCACCAAGCTCAATGGTTGATTCGAGTGTAACATTTACCAGCGTTTGTCCATCAGCAACCAAAACCGTGTCTGTTTTATATCCGATATAGCTGATAACCAGATGATTGCTTTCAGCTACACGGCTGAGTTTGAAGTTGCCGTTTTTATCACTGACAGTACCCTTGAGTACTTCAGCCCAATAGACATTGGCCCCTGATAAAACCTCAGTTTTACCATCAGAAGTTGAGCCTTTTATCTGGCCAAAAATATAGGTATTCTGTGCTGATAATTTTAATTGATTCATTATCAGCAATATAAGAATAATTGCTAGTTTATTTATTGTTTTCATATTTGTGCTTATTTAGAGGTTGTTAAAAAGATTTTAACTAAACAAGCACAATGGGAGGAGCTCTCAGCCGCAGGTTCCGGTAATATTCCTGCTGAAATATTTTATCCTGAAAAGATGTGATGAATTGACCAAATATCCATGCGGTACTTTCATCAACATGATATGTTCTGCTTATTAAAAAAACCTGAACAGAATAAAAAACCGGGGGTAAGCTTGTAAGGATACAATTGGCTTTTTTAACAGGCTTGTGAGTATCAGCGGCATGGTGGCCGCAGCAATGCTGCACCCCTGAAAGCTGAACACTTTGGGAAGTGGTTTCATCATGGTCAGGGCATGAGAGATGATGTTCATGGGGAATAATGTTGTGTATCAGCAACGACATGACAGGTATTGCCAATACTAAAAACGTTATTTCCCTGAATTTTTTCATGCGAAACTATTTCTTGCAAAAATAAGGCAGTTTTGTAATTTTCAACATTCAGCCCTCAGAGAGAGATGCTTTCTGTCCGTTGAAAAGAAAAATCATACTTTTGCAGCATGCAATAAGCCGCTAAATCTCACGTTTTCCATTGGCACTGATGAAATCATATATATCTTTTAACCTGCACTTTTTCAGAAAGGATATTTTTTTTATCCTGATGATGCTCATACCCGTCAGCGGGTTCAGCCAACCTACAGCAGTTGTTAAAGGTATTGTCAGGGATCTGGAGGGAAAGCCGGTTGAATTTGTCAATGTTTCGATTGAAGGGTCAAAAACAGGTACAACCACCAATCAGAGCGGGTTTTATCAGCTACAGATAGCTGCAAATAAAGAAACGGTGCTGATATTTTCATACATTGGCAAGGTCAGCAGGGAAAAAATTCCGCCCTTATTGGCCGGTCAGGTATTTGAAAAGAATGTAGTTATTGATGTCAGAATCACCCTAAAGACCTTTGATGTTGAAGCTCAAACCTTTAAAGAATCCGGGAAAACGCCCATTCAAAAGGTAGATACCCGAGCGTTGGATGTGTTGCCGGCCACTTCGGAACGAGTGATTGCCCTTATCAAGACACTTCCCGGAGTTTCCAGTAATTCGGAATTAAGTTCCTCCTATTCAGTCAGAGGCGGCAACTATGATGAAAACCTTGTGTATATCAACGACATAGAGATTTACAGACCCTTTCTGATTCGTTCAGGTCAACAGGAAGGATTACCCATTATCAATTCCAGTCTGGTGGAGTCAATCCGTTTTTCTGCCGGAGGATTTGAAGCAAAATATGGGGACAAACTTTCGTCAGTGCTGGATATTACCTATAAAAACCCGCGTAGTTTCAACGCTGATTTTTCTGCAAGCCTGCTCGGAGCTTCCGTTCATGCAGAAGGAAGATCGGAAAACACCCTTTTCAGTTACCTCATAGGCGGCAGATGGAGGACTAACCGCTATCTGCTGAACTCCCTGGATGTGAAAGGCAACTACAACACCTCTTTTGCAGATTATCAGTCATATTTCAACTGGTATCTAAGTCCTGAATGGAAAATAGGCCTTTTCTCCTATGCAGGCAGAAATTTTTATAACCTTATCCCTGAAAATCAAAGCACTTCATACGGGACGCATCAACTGGTTCTGCGGCTGGATGTTTATTTTGAAGGTCAGGAAATCACCTCTTACAAAAGCTTTCTCAACGCCCTTGATCTTTCCTGCAATAAAAAAGACAGCACTTTTTTAAAGTTTATTTTTTCAGTATTCAATACCGTTGAAACGGAATACTATGATGTACTCGGAGAATACTGGCTTCGTCAGATAGAAACAAACCCGGCCAGCGAACAGTTTGGCGACCCTAAACTAAATCTGGGCGTGGGCGCCTTCCTTAATCATGCCCGTAACAGGCTTTTTGCTGATGTATATTCATTTCAGTTTAAAGGAAGAAGAATCTTTAAAAACAATGAATTTCAATATGGTACAAACAGTCAGGTTGAGATCATTGAAGATAAACTGAGAGAATGGCGGCTGCTTGATTCAGCAGGATACAGCATCCCGCTTAATCCCGATGAACTGACACTTGAGAGGTTTCTCCATACAAAGGTTCAACTCAGTTCATTCCGTCAAACTGCCTATTTTCAAAACACTTTTACACTCAGTGATTCAAACAGGGCTTACCTCACAGCCGGAATACGCTCTTCGTGGTGGAGTTATAACAATGAGCTGATTATCACACCAAGAATTCAGTTTGTGATAGAGCCTTTCCACAAAAAAAACCTTAGAATCATTGAAGGGAAAAGTGCTGACACTGCTTTAAAACCTAATTTTCAGATAAAGGCCTCTGCAGGAATGTATTACCAGCCGCCTTTTTACCGTGAACTCCGCAGTACCGAAGGCATACTCAATCCTGAAATACGTTCCCAGAAATCATATCAATTTTTGCTTGGAACCGATTATTATTTCAGGGTTTTTGACAAAACTTTCAAATGGTACACCGAAATTTATTATAAATACCTGACCGACATTATTCCTTATGATGTGGATGATATCAGGGTCAGATATTATGCCAGAAACAATGCCACAGGCTATTCGGCAGGCATCGACCTGCAGCTGTATGGTGAACTGGTTGGGAATCTGCCCAGCTGGTTAAGCATGTCGGTCATGTCAACCAAAGAAGACCTGGATGATGATTACACTTTGATATATGATTCAATATCAGGGAAATACCTGCGTACTGAGCAAGGCCTGATTCCACGACCTACCGATCAGAGATTTATGGCTTCCTTACTTTTTCAGGACTTTTTCCCAAAAATCAGAACCTCCAGAGTTCATCTGAACCTGATTTACGGGACACCTCTTCCGTTCGGCCCCCCGCAGTTCCCCAACCTCCGCAACAAATACAGGATGAGAGCTTACCGCAGGGTGGACATCGGCTTTTCTCAATTACTCGTTTCAAATAAGGAAAACTATAAAAGCCGCATCAGATTTCTCAACAACTTTGACGAACTTTGGGTTAGTGCTGAGGTTTTCAATCTTTTCGGCATTCAGAATGTCATTTCCTATCTTTGGGTAAAAGATGTCAACAACAATTTCTGGGGAGTGCCAAGTTATCTGACTGCGAGAAGATTAAATGTAAGTATCACAGCTAAATTCTGATAAATTGTCTTCAAAAAACAAAATCAGGATTTTATCACTTGCTCTGATTGGTTTTGGGGCAGCAGCAGGTATTTTTTCACGTCAATCCGGGAATGAACTTCCTGGCTTCATCGCACTGTATGCCGGTGATACATTCTGGGCTTTTTCAGCTTTTTTTCTGATCAAATTCTTTATTCCTGCTCTAAACCCTGTCCAAAATTCATTATCTGCTTTACTTTTCAGCTTTTTCATTGAAATAACCCAATTAATTCATTTCCCTGCACTCGATCAAATTCGCTCAACTTTTGCCGGTGGACTGGCTTTGGGTTTTGGCTTTCACTGGCAGGACATGATATGCTATGTAGCAGGTGTATTACTGGCATCAATCTGTAATCTTTTGATATTCAACAAACTAAAATGATAAATTATCATCATACAGGCGTTATCCATGTTTATGACATTAATTTAACTTTGCAGGTAGATGAAAGTAGCCATTATAGGAGACGGAAGCTGGGGAACAGCACTTACCAAAACACTTTTTGACAAGAAAGAAGTGGAGCTTTACTGGTGGATACGCCAGCAAAAAACCTATGAATACATTGTCAGATACGGAAGAAATCCCCGTTATCTTCGTTCGGTTGATATTGACCTGAAACCCAGATTTTTAAGCACAGATATTAAGTATGTTGCCGAAAATGCTGAGATTGTTTTCATTGCTATCCCTTCCCTCTTTATCCGGCAAAATCTTTCATTGCTGCAGGCATCTGATTTCGAGGGGAAAGTAATTGTATCCACTACCAAAGGCATACTGACGCATAAAAACATGCTGGTTTCGGAATACATGAAAGCACATTTTGCAGTTCCACCGGAAAAATATGTTTTTCTCACCGGTCCTTCCCATGCCGAAGAAGTTGTGAATCAGATGAATACTTACCTTACATTAGCGTCTGTATCGTTAGAAACTGCCAGCTTAATTGGTAATTTACTGAAAACCAATTTCTTAAATTTTCGCACCAGTACCGACATCAAGGGTCTTGAATATTCTGCTTCACTGAAAAATATTTATGCCATAGCTTCAGGTGTAAGTCATAGTCTTGGTTACGGTGATAATTTCATTGCCGTGCTGATTTCAAATGCTATACGCGAAACACAGAAATTTCTCGAACATTGTTGTATCTGTACCCGCAATATCATGACCTCCGGTTATCTTGGGGATTTAATGGTTACAGCCTTTTCGCAATTCAGCCGCAACCGTATGTTTGGCGAGATGATCGGGCATGGCTATTCGCCACGCGCAGCTTTGCTGGAGTTGAATATGATTCCCGAAGGCTACTATTCTATCAGGCCATTTTACCGCATCGCCAGAGAAAGCCATATAGAGATGAAAATTGTTACCGCCATGTATCAGATTCTCTATGAACAGGAAGACCCGCACCAAATACTGGAGCAACTGGCTGAAGGACTGGACTGAACCCGGAAATGATGAAAATCCTTAATAAATCATTTTGGCATCAAGAGCCTAAAACACATTCAGCTCTCTGAAAATACGGCTTGTTTCTTTCAAAATTCCCGGTTGTTTGTCGATATGTATCATTGAAGCGATGGAAAGGTTGGCAGTATAATAATCCATACCTGTTTCCGATTCAGGATTCTTTACGATTAAAACTGGGCCTACCTTTAAAATCACTTCATGGTGATTGGCCACTTTTTTCTTAAAAGCTTCTACTTTTTTCTCCAAAGTAGATTTAGGATTTTCACAAATAAAAGCATGCCCGATTTTTTCCATCAGCTGGTATTGCTGCCGCAGGTTGATACGCTCTTTTGAAATACCTAAAAATCTATGCAGGTCGGGTTCTTTACTTTCAGAGAGATAAAAGTCAAAACCTCCGGCACTCAGAATATCGTGAACATCACTGTCAAAATCTTTGAGTTTATTTTCATCATGGCAGGAAATAAAGAAGGAAACAGGAATGTAGCGGTTGATCGCACGGTTTTTATATTCGGAATCAATGGAATTAAAGGAAATATAGTCAGAAAAAGATTCCTGAAGAATAAAAATCTGGTCTTTCAGTCTGGCAATTTCTTCTTTATGCCGCTGCGACATCTCATTGATTTTGTTCTGATAATATTCATAGAACTGCTTCATATAGGGATTTTTCGGCCCGGCAGCCACCAGACGTTTCCCTTCATCTGTATCGGTAAATGACTGAAAGTTTTCAATGAATTTTTCAGCCAGTTCGGTAGCCTGTTTGACATAAGCAGATTCATATTTCCAGTATTTTCTCGGATTAAGGATAGCAGGATCAACTCCGGGAACGTGGGTTGGAACATTAAATCCAAAAGTTGGCAATTCAATATATTCTGCCTGATCAAGGGTACCATCAAGAATGGCTTTGATTATATTTCTGGTTGCCTGAATATCAATGCGTTTCCCAACACCATAAGGCCCGCCAATCCATCCGGTATTAACCAGATAAGCAGTAGCTCCATGTTCTTCCATTTTACGTGCAAGTTCACGGGCATACACAGTCGGATGAAGCAATAAAAAGGCAGCTCCGAAAGCCGAGGAAAATGTAGGCATGGGTTCTTTTACACCTCTTTCAGTACCTGCAAGTTTTGCCGTATAACCACTCAGAAAATAATACATTGTCTGATCTTTCGTGAGTTTTGCCACGGGGGGAAAGACCCCGAAAGCATCGGCAGTCAGGAAAATAATCTTTTTGGGATGAGTTCCTTTAGAGACAGGTTTGACAATATTATTAATGTGGTACAGAGGATAAGAAACCCTTGTATTTTCAGTTTTTGCCGCACTGCTGAAATCAATTTCACCTGTTTTTTCATCGTAAACAACATTTTCAAGCAATGCATCCCTGCGAATCGCATTATAAATATCAGGTTCTTTTTCTTTTGAGAGGTTGATACATTTGGCGTAGCATCCGCCTTCAAAGTTAAAGACACCTTCATCGTCCCAGCCATGTTCATCATCACCGATGAGGTAGCGGTCAGGATCAGCAGAGAGGGTTGTTTTTCCGGTACCTGAAAGTCCGAAAAAGATGGCCGTATCTCCATTTCTGCCCATATTGGCCGAACAGTGCATGGAAGCAATTCCTTTCAGTGGCAGGAAATAGTTCATGATACTGAAAAATCCCTTTTTAATCTCACCGCCATACCATGTACCCCCAATGACCGACATGCGCTCTTTTATGTTAAAAGCCACATACACATCAGAATTAAGTTTCTGCTGTTCCCAGTTGGGATTAACGGTTTTGCAGGCATTGAGCATAACAAAATCAGGAGTAAAATCTTTCAGTTCTTCCTCTGTCGGGCGGATAAACATATTTTTAACAAAATGAGCCATCCAGGCAACCTCGGTAATGACCCTGATTTTCAGTCTTGTATTTTCATTTGCACCGCAGTAGGCATCCATTACATAGAGATTTTTATTGCTAAGCTGACTGGCACTCAGAGCATGCAATTCATTCCATACTTCCTTCGAAATCGGTTTATTGTCAGACTTGTTGCCGGGAGCAGCCCACCATATATTGTCTTTCGACTCCTCATCAACAACTATGTATTTGTCTTTCGGGGAACGTCCGGTAAAAATACCCGTATCAACAGCAACTGCACCTAAGTTGGTAACAAAGCCTTTTTCATAACCTTCCAGCTCAGGATTGGTTTCATGTACAAAGAGTTCATCATAGCTGAGATTATAGTAAATTGTCTTTGTTTTTTGAATACCATAATCTTCCAGATGTTTTCGGATTTTTTCAACTAATTCTGCTTTCATTTTCTCAGATTTCTGTTTTGTTTATATTTCAAAATTAAAATATTTCCTGTGGATGGAGTTAAAGTTTTTTGTCAGGCATTATAAAAAACCTCGTTGTAAATCTTATAGGTTTCAGCGGCCATTTTTTCAGAAGAAAAGTTTTCAAGGGTTTTCAAGGCATTTTCAGTAAGTTTTTCCCTCAAATGATGGTCATTTAATACCCTGAGGGTTTGTTGTGCAAGGAATTCAGCATCTCCTACCTCAGCCATCAGTCCGTTGACCTCATGACTGACGATTTCAGGAATACCCCCTGCATTGGTAGTAACAACTGGTATCCGGCAGGCAAAGGCATCCAGCAGACTAGTACCAAGTCCCTCGGTTTTGGACGTAAATAAAAACACATCAAATTCCGGCAAAATATCAGGGATATTATCCTGAAAACCTGTCATAATGATATGTTTTTCAAGGTTTTTGGATAAAATATATTTCCTGATTTCTTCATCCAGCTCACCTTCACCGACAATCATGAACACGGCATTAATACCCTGACGGACTAAAATGTCTGCTGTATCGACAAAGGTAAAATGATCTTTATGATCGGCTATGGCTGAAATGTTTCCGATAATCAGTTTATCGGATGGAATGCCAAAGTTTTTATGCAGAATATGGGTATTTACTTTTCCCTGAAAGCGGGAAACATCAATGCCCGAATAAACAACCCTCAGTTTTGATTTGTCTTCAATATCTTTTTCAAGAACTTCCCTGATTTTATTGGAAACA
>JAAYUY010000115.1 GCA_012517435.1 Sphingobacteriales bacterium
ACTACCGCGGGAAAAACTAAAGGAAAGGTTTCTGAGTTTTATCTTTATCAGATCAGGAGAAAAAATTCTTATCGGGAAGCGAAACACAAATGACATCTGGAAATCTTTGTATCAGTTACCATTGATCGAAAAACAAAAACCAGAAGGGATTACAAAAGAGGAAATCACTCAGTTGCTCGACATTCATGTAAATGAGGTGAAAATAATAGCAGAAACAACCCATTTACTGACGCATAGAAAGTTGTACATCAGCTTTTATGAAGCAAATGTAAAAAATAAGATAGATGCTTCAAAGGGTTATAACTGGGTCGAAAGCGATATGCTACGGAACTATGCATTTCCAAAACCTGTGGAAAGGTTTTTAGATGGAATTTTAAAGGATAATGTGATGAATCCGGCTTTATAAGTTAAATTTGGATAAGCTGTTTTTAGCCCTTTAAATTTGTAACTTATGATAAAGTTACCATCTTAAAATTATATTTCTTAATAGATGAGATTCGCAATAAAACGAGGCTAGTGTAAAAAGTGAAAAAAAATTTATTGCATGTTTAAAAACTACTACCTTTGTATCGCGTCTGGAAGGAGTCGCTTGCGTCTCGTAGAAGGAATTTTTTCCTAAAATCCAGTCGCTTTTTTTGTTAATACCAAGATGTTAATTTGTTACATTGACGAGTGAGGAACATCTGATATTCCGGGTAATACTTCGCATTTCGTCCTGGCTGGTTTAGCTATTCCAGTTGATAAATGGAAAAAATGTGATCAGGAAATATCGAAAGTTAAATGGAATTATAATCTTCAAAATGCCGAATTACATGCTGGTTGGATAGTTAGAAAGTATAGTGAAGAATCAAAAATACCCAATTTTGAAAGCTTAGATTATTCAGCAAGAATCCATGAGGTTGAAAAAATACGTAAGGCAGAATTACTTAGATTGGCTAAAAACCCATCATTATCAAGGCAGTATCACCAGGTAAAAAAGAATTTTAAACAAACATCTGATTATATACATCTTTCTTATTCCGAAAGATTAAATTTTATCTTGGAAATTGCAAAATTAATTGGCAGTTGGAGTTATTGCCGTTTATTTGCCGAATGCATTGATAAATTATACTTTGATCCCAAAAAAACTAAAATGACTGTTGATGTTCAGGCATTTGAACAATTAGTATCCCGATTTGAGCAGTATTTACAGATTTATTCAAAGTCTTCAAAATCAGTACAATTTGGTATATTGGTACATGATAATAATCCGACTGTTTCGAAAAAACATACGGAATTAATGAAACATTTTCATAAAGTTGGGACTTTTTGGACATCAATAAATAACATAATTGATACGCCACTTTATGTTGATTCTCAATTGACCAGTATGGTTCAATTAGCTGATGTTTGTGCTTTTGCACTTAGAAGATATCTGGAAAACGGAGAAACGTTGTTATTTAATGAGATTTTTAAAATTGCCGATAGTAAAGATGGAAAAATTGTCGGGGTACGACATTATACTGATGATAAATGTGATTGTCTCATTTGTAAAGGGCATAAAAGGATTTAATGTGAACTATTAATATTTTCAACAGGGCAGTGATTTTAAAGCATTTTCAAACCTTTAATCTCTTAAAGTTGGTTAGTTAAATAATATTACTAATTTACTTTTAAACGCAATTATCTTATCAGAACTGAAAATAAATAAAAGGCTGAATGCCTGCGGTTTTGACCTGATACATCAG
>JAAYUY010000116.1 GCA_012517435.1 Sphingobacteriales bacterium
AAATCGGAACTCGTAATTGTGAACTTAATCTGGCTATTCGCAGGGACAACGCAGGCTGATGAGGTTGAAATATTCGGTAGAGCGGCTAATATTTTATTATTCACCTTCCGGTTTTAACTGAAAAGCATCTTTGAAATTTCCGAAACTTCTTTCATTATAAAAAACGTAATTTTACACCTTCAAAAAAACAACAGCATGTTTATTGAACCGATAGTTTCGCATCAAAATTACCGAGGCTGGATTGAGGTTATTACAGGGCCGATGTTTTCGGGAAAAACAGAGGAATTGCTGAGAAGGTTGAAAAGAGCCACCATTGCAAACAGGAAAGTTATCATCTTTAAACCTTCCGTTGACAAGCGATACAGCGAAACCGAAGTTGTATCACATGATAAAAATGCACTAAAATCAATAGTTATCAGCCGGGCCATCGAAATTATTGACTTTCTGGATGATTCAGAAGTGATTGGTGTTGATGAGGCACAGTTCTTTAATGAGGCCATCATAGAAATTGCCCAATATCTGGCTTTCAGAGGAAAACGTGTAATAATAGCAGGCCTGGATATGGATTCTGACGGGAGGCCTTTCGGCCCCATGCCTAAGATAATGGCTACAGCAGAATATGTTACCAAGTTGCAGGCAATTTGTGTGGAATGCGGGAGTCTGGCCACTCATTCCTTCAGAATTGCTGAGGAAAAAGAGCATATCCTTCTTGGCTCACAAGACAAATACAAGCCCCTTTGCAGGTATTGTTTCCATAAATTTTATCATCAGGAAAATTTCAACCTGGAAACCAACAGTTAACATTACCCATGTGTATTCTGAAACTGAACTCATAAATCACTAATCATGAACAACTTATAATAAAAAATCACAATCAGCTAATCTATGAACATACTTGAAGTTAAAAACATCAGCAAGACTTATGGTAAAAAAAAGGTACTGAATCAAATTTCACTCGTTGTTCCGCAGGGTAAAATATATGGTTTACTTGGTCCGAACGGAGCAGGAAAAACAACGCTGATTCGCATCATCAATCAGATCATTGCCAGTGATGAGGGTGAAGTCTGGTTTAAAGGCAGTCCGATGACCAGAAACCAGGTGGAAAAACTCGGATATTTACCGGAAGAGCGGGGTTTATATACAAAAATGAAAGTCGGGGAGCATCTGATTTACATGGCCCAGCTCAGAGGAATCAAAAGCCTGAATGCACCAAAGGTTGTTAAAAACTACATGAGAGAATTCGACATTCTCGACTGGTGGAACATGAAGGTGGAGCAATTGTCGAAAGGGATGCAGCAAAAGTTGCAGTTTATCATCGCCATTATGCATTCACCTGACTTTGTTATCCTTGATGAGCCTTTTTCGGGATTTGATCCGGTAAATGCAGAATTCATCAAAAATAAGATTCTTGAGCTGAAAGAGCAAGGCGTAACTTTTATGCTCTCGACCCACCGTATGGATTCTGTCGAAGAGCTTTGCGACCATGTTACCCTGATTCATAAAGCCAATAAAGTATTGGACGGAGAAAAACACAAAATCAAATCTCAGTTTAAAACCAACAAATATGAAATCATTTACAGTCATACCAGCAGACCAGTTGAATCTGAAACACCGGTATTTCAAATCATCAGCAATGAAAAAAACGACAACCCCGACTGGATGACCCTGACAGTAAGCCTGAAACCCGGACGAACTGTCAATGAGTTGCTTCATTATCTTCTTGATAAGACAGAAATTCACGCATTCAGAGAATTGATCCCGGGCATGAATGAAATTTTTATTTCACTTGTTAAAGATGTTGAAAATGAATAAGATAGGTTATATAATAGGAAGAGAATATCTGGTCAGAGTCAGAAAAAGGACATTTTGGCTGCTCACATTTTTGTTGCCTGTTTTATACGGACTTCTGATAGGTTTTTCGGTCATGATGGGACGGAATCCCGGAATAGATGATCAGCAGGTGAATGTGTTTGACTACAGTGGTATCTTCAACGGGAAACTGAAAGATTCTGAGAACCTTCACTTCCTTTATCAAAAAACAGGAGAAGAAAAAACATTTATTGAATTACTGAAAAAATCTGAGAATCAACATGTTTTGGTTATTCCGGAATTCAATATTCAGGAAAATGTAAAAGTTGAATTGTATTCTGCAAAACTGGCGGCCACTTTTATTTCTGAAAAGGTAAAAGCTGAAATCCGCCAGGTGGTGAAGGATGAAAGAATCAGGTCGCTCGGTCTTAATCAGGAAATCATACAAAGTCTTGATCCTGAGGTAAATGTAGTCAGTCAAAAAATAACGGAAGCCGGAATTGAAAAAGATAATTCCATAGCAGCCAGCACTATTGCAGGTATTGCCGGTTTTCTGAACTATATGTTTGTTTTTGTTTACGGAAGCCTTGTCCTCAGAGGTATTCATGAAGAAAAGCAAAACCGTATTGTTGAAATCATATTAAGCACAGTCAAACCTTTCGAACTGATGATGGGAAAGATCATCGGTGTGGCATTGGTAGGCCTGACCCAATTTATGCTTTGGGTAGTGTTGATTGCCGGAATAACCATGATAGGTCTTCCTGAAGTAATACAGCAAAGCAATCAGATGTCATTACCAGCTGAAGCTCAGGATATTCTGAATACACTTTCTTCAATCAACTTTCCATTGGTACTTGGGGTATTCGTTTTCTTTTTCATCGGTGGCTACCTGCTTTACAGCTCACTGTTTGCTGCGGTTGCCGCTTCTGTTGATAATCAGGCCGATATGCAGCAGTTTACTGTTCCTTTATCCATTCCCCTTATTATTGCCATGGTTTCCATTAATGCAGTCATTCAGGCACCTAACAGCAGTTTCTCTGTCTGGATGTCGATGATTCCGTTCACCTCACCTGTGATGATGGTAGCGAGGGTTCCGTTGGGAGTCCCTGAATATCAACTTATTATTTCCATGCTGATCATGGTGGCTTCTTTTATTTTTACTACCTGGCTGGCAGCAAAAATTTACAGAATCGGCATTTTAGTCCATGGTTCCAAAATATCTTACCTTCAATTGTGGAAATGGTTATTTTATAAATAACCCTGTTTTGTTTTAATGTTTTATTTTTATTGGCTGAAAAAAACTGTAAATCCGGTAAATTAGTGTAGTTTGCACATTTTAAGCGGAGATTTACTATTTTTGAAAAATTTTCTGAATATTCAGGAGGGATGATATGAGTTATTCAACTGTAATAAAAAGCTGGTATGCGATCATGTTTTTCATGATTTTTTTGCATTCCGGCCCGCTGAAATCCAATACCTTCACGGTGAGCAATACAAATGATTCGGGAGCAGGTAGCCTTCGGAATACTATTCAGGCGGCTTCCTCAGACGATACCATTGTATTTTCCGCAGGTTTGTCGAACGACAGCATTGTTTTGACAAGCGGACAGATAATTATTACCAAAAATCTGGTTTTATTGGGCCCCGGGGCTAAACTTCTTGCCATCAGCGGAGGGAAAAACAGTCGTATTTTTGAAATTAACACCGGAATAAGCCTGATTATCAAAGACATTACACTTAGATTGGGATTCTCTGGAACTTCAAACGGAGGGGCTGTTTTAAACCATGGCTATCTTTCTCTCTACCGTTGCTATGTAGCTCATCATCATTCTTCTGCAAACGGAGGAGCCATTTTTACAAAAAACTTTCTGTATGTAGAAGACTGTACCTTTGCCTACAACAAAGCCGACAGCAACGGAGGTGCCATCGCCAATGAACTGGGCAGGGTAGAAATTTACAATTCCACCTTATCAAACAATTATGCAGGTGGACATGGAGGTGCATTTTTCCAGCGATCTGTCAACAGTTATATTCCTTATACTTTTGTTTACAGCTCAACCATTGTTGAAAACTATGCTGTTTTGACAGGAGGAGGCTTCACCAGCACCTTTGTGGATTACCGCGATACGGCCAAACTTGAATTTGCTTCGAGCATCATCGCCAAAAATACAAGTTCAATCAGTTACGGACATGATATTGCCCGGGGCTTGTCTTCCAGATGTTATATGCTTTCAAAAGGAAATAACCTGGTTGGCAACAGTGATTCAAGTGGATTTCAGGCAGTTACAGGAGACATACTTGGAAATTCCAAAGGGGTGCTTGATCCAAAAACAGGCCCGTTGAAAGATAACGGAGGCCCTACCCCTACGCATGCCCTGGGTTGCGGAAGCCCTGCTCTCGATTTCGGTGACCCTTTTCATTTGTTAAGTTATGACCAGCGCGGGTACAACAGGAAACATGGTGGAGTTGCAGATATTGGTTCCTTTGAAACGCAGACCGACATGTATGTTCCTCAGGTGGATATCGGTAAAGATATTGACACCTGCCTGAAGACCCACATTGTATTAAATGCCGGAAGGCCTCAGGACTCGGTCAACTGGCTGAAGATGAACGGTTTATCTTATTTACAGAATAGCAAAGTACTGAATTTTTTATCCTCATGGAAAGACAGCATTATTGCCGAAGTCATTTCCCCTGCCGGATGTGCCGGATATGACACCATCATCATTGGCTTTAAAGATGTCAACCTGCCGAAATTCACCTCCTGCCCTTCAGATATTAAAGTTTTCAGCAAGGGAAACAGTTGCGAGATTCCGGTTAGCTGGACATTGCCCACCGCCACCGATAACTGTGGTCTTGATACCATCATTGCCAGCCATCAACCGGGGGATACTTTTCAGACAGGAATGACAACTGTAACTTATCAGGCAATAGACTTTGCCAAAAACAAAGCCATCTGTTCGTTCAAAATTACAGTGTCGGATACCGTAAAACCTGTTATCAATAAAATCACAGACATTAATGGCATCACCGAGCCGGGAAAATGTGGTTCAGTGATTACTTACATTCCCCCAAAAGGAACTGACAATTGCCCGGGAGCTAACACTGTAAAAATCAAAGGGCTGGGTCCCGGATCATTCTTCCCTGCGGGAACCACCGAAGAAACTTATGTTGTTTCGGATGTCTCAGGGAATACCGATACTTCCCGTTTTTTTGTAAAAATTACAGACTGGGAAAATCCTGACATTGAACCACCGGCAAATATTTCAGTTTCAACCGATTCCGGGAGTTGTGCAGCCGTTGTCAACTACACTTTTCCGGTTGCAACTGATAATTGCCCCAATCCAAAACTGATCATGTTATCTGGTTTCAGCTCAGGAAGTGCTTTTCCGAAAGGGACCACAGTGGTAGCTTACCGCCTTGAAGACAACAACGGAAACTTTGACACCTGTTCATTTACGGTAACTGTCAATGACAATGAGAAACCCCGTATCACCTGTCCTCAGGATGTTGAGAGCTGTGACACCTTTGTCGTTTATCCCCTTCCACAGTTCAGCGATAATTGTCCGGGCAGTACACTTCAATTGATTTCCGGCATTGGCAGTGGCAAAGCTTTTCCTTACGGCACAACTACGGAAGTCTATGAGGTAACTGATCTGGCAGGGAATAAGAATACCTGTTCTTTTAATGTCCTGGTCAGCCCTGCACCAAAAATTGAAGCAGGAA
>JAAYUY010000117.1 GCA_012517435.1 Sphingobacteriales bacterium
GCCGGGTGATATGCGGGAAAAAATAGACCCCTACCTGCGTCCCTTGTATGATGCTCTGGACGATATGCTTTCTGCCGATAAAATTGCTTTCTATCTGGAAAGAAAAATTATTGAAATTGCACCCCTTGCCTTTATGCGTGGGCGAACACTCGACAACGCCTATGTGATACTCGATGAAGCCCAGAATTGTTCCGACCTTCAGCTAAAAATGTTTCTGACACGCATGGGGCCTCACGCCAAGTTTATTGTCAATGGCGACCTGACACAAATCGACCTGCCTGCCTCCCAGCGTTCCGGATTGCTCAGGGCAACTCAAATTCTCAGTCATATCAAGGGAATCACCGTTCTCGAGTTTGACATTCATGATGTTACACGCCATCGTATCGTCAAGGAAATTATCTCAGCCTACTCAGTAAAAAAAGATAAAGAAACAAAATAAAAAGTTAATCACCAATACTATGAAATTCGAAGCATTAAAAGAAAGTAATTTTAAGTTTAAAGGCCAGAAAAGCCTGAAACGAGGAAAAGTAAGGGATATTTATGAATTAGGAGACGACTACCTCCTCTTTATTGTCTCCGACAGAATATCAGCCTTTGATGTTATTTTACCCAGGGCAATTCCTTTTAAAGGAGAGATTTTGAATCAGATAGCTGCCAAATCGATGAAACAAACAGAAGACATTGTTCCGAACTGGCTGCTGGATGTTCCCGACCCGACTGCTTCTATCGGAATAAAATGCGAACCTTTTCCTGTCGAAATGGTTATACGCGGTTATCTGGTCGGGCATGCCTGGCGGGAGTATGCTTCAGGAAAAAGGAGTATCTGTGGTATTCCACTGCCAGATGGAATGGTCGAAAATCAGAAGTTTGAGAAGCCTATCATTACCCCCACTACCAAAGCCATGGAGGGACATGATGAAGACATCAGCCGCGACTTTATCATTGAAAATGGTCTGGTTTCGGAAGAATATTACACTCAGCTCGAAGATATCACCTTTAAATTATACCAGAGAGGCTGTGAAATTGCTGCGGAAAAAGGTTTGATACTGGTTGATACCAAGTATGAATTTGGGTTGAGAGACGGCAAAATTTACCTGATTGATGAGGTTCATACCCCCGATTCGTCCCGCTATTTTTATCTTCAGGGCTATGAGGAAAACTTCAGAAAAGGGCAAAAACAAAGGCAGTTGTCGAAAGAATTCGTCCGTGAATGGCTGATGAGTCAGGGATATCAGGGAAGAGAAAATGATGTGATGCCTGAGTTTACTGACGAAATTGTTGAAATGATCATGAACAGGTATGTGGAGTTGTATGAACAGTTTACAGGGGAAAAATTTAATTTGTCAGAAAGAGAAAACCTTGAAAACCGAGTTTTCACAAACATTTCATCAGCCATCGACCGGCTTCGCCTGAAATAAACATGCAGATAGTCCGTTAACATTAAAAAAATGAAGAAATCTGCTTACCTGATTCTGATTTTGTTATTTCTGATTCCCTCTGTTTACGGTCAGCAGGAAGACCTTAGCCAGTTGTATGAAAAAGTCAAAAAAGCATTGGTATCTGTCAGCACTTTTAAAGACGGGAGCCTTCAACACACCGGCACGGGAATTTTCATCAGCTCCACCGGTAAAATACTGACTGCCAATCACCTGGTAAATCATTCCGACTCCATCCGGGTCAAAGGCTTTGATGGAAAACAATATAGGATAGTTTCGGTTGAGGTGGTCAGTGAAGAAGGCGACATGGCTTTGCTCCAGACAGTTGCCCTTCCGATGCAGTTGAGTGCAGTGTCTTTGTCAGAAAGTGTTTTTTATGAAGGAGATCCTGCTTTTTCCATCTGTGTCAATGAAAAAGGAGAATTTTTAGTCAGTGAAGGTTATGTTTCGGTCATCCGGAGGTTTGAAGGAGTTGGTCCGGGGATATTGACGGCCATGCATTTAGATCAAAACTTTGACGGAGCTCCGTTGTTGAATAATTTCGGTGAAGTGATCGGTATGTTTTCCTATCCTCTCATTGAACGCTTTGATAAGTTTTTCGCTGTAAGCATTAAATTAATCACTGAAAATCAATCATATAAACCAAAAGATTATACAATCACACGGGTGACCGAACAAAAGATCACGGACAAGGCTGAGCTGAAAAACCAGAAGATCATTGAAAAGGAAGGTTTAAATTTTGACAGCATATATATCATCGAGCCAAAACTGAAAGCCCTTGGCGACTCGATCAAGGATGCATGGAACGAATATGCCCGGATGGATGCGCTGACAGATTTCATCCCGCTTTTTGTTAAAGCATTGAAAGTCAGGGGTTCTTATTATTATTCCTTTAATCATCTTGACTTTATGTATAAACTGGTAGCTCCCGACAATAGTTTCAGGTTGTTCAGCTGGACTTTGCGTTTTGATGACGGTACTTACCGCTATTACGGAGCTATCCAGTACAACAGCATCAACCTGAAATTGCTGCCTCTTTACGATTATTCTCACATGATACCCTATGACATTGTGGAAGATACCATTCTCAGCAATGAATCATGGTTTGGCGCTCAATATTATGATATCGGGATGTTTAAAAAAGGAAAAAAGAAATTTTATGTTTTGCTGGGATGGGATGGAAACAATTACATCAGCAGCAAGAAAATCATTGAATTACTGACTTTTGATGAAAATGGCAATGCCGTATTCGGGGCTCCGGTTTTTCAGGACACCACCCGTACACGAACAAGGGTCGTCCTGCAATACAACAAAGATGCGGTGGTTGCCCTGAAACTGATTCATTCAAAAAACCTGATTGTTTTTGACAACCTTGTACCCCCTGTAAAAGACGATGCAGGTAAAGTCTGGACTTACCTTCCGGATGGGAGTTATAACTATTTTAAATTCAGCAAGGGAAAATTCATCTTTCATGAAGATGTCTTTAAAAATGAAAAAATCACGCAGGAAGACCTGAACGAGTCGGACAATATTTCAGGGAAACCCGGTAAGAAAAATGATTCAAAATCTGGCATTCTGCCACCGAAATAAAGGGAATTGACGAAGGCGTAAATTGTAAATCCAATATTTTTTCTATTCCCAAAATCAATCTGGCCTTATTGACCCAGTGTGTATCTGACACTAAACCCAAAATTGGTGAAAGAGGTGGGGTAACTTGTCGAAACAACCGGTTTTGTTACATTTCTGTTGAAGAACAATCTGATGGTCAGGTTGTCGTTGATCACATAGTCCAGATAGGGTTTTAACGTAAGCACCCTGCTTCCGCCAACATTCTGTGTTTCATTTTCATCGAGTTTATAAATCACCGACCTGTTGGTGCGCAGGGTAAAATCGAGCCGGAAATTCAGGTCATTTTCAAGAATGACCTTTTTGTTGTGATATTTGATAAAAGAAGGTAACTGAACCTCCTTAGCCCTGTATCCGATGCCGATGGTCAGGTCTTTGTCCCTGATTTCGGCAGTCTGATAGTTGGCAAAGGTAAAGCTGATATTTCGGGTAGTCCGGTATTCAATACGGGATGTCCAGTTGTTCACCCAGTTGATATCAAGCCCAAGCAAGGGAGCCAGTTGTTCCGTAATGGTGATGGTTTGAATCCTGTATTTGGGTATCAGGTTTTTCCCGACAACAGGAATTTCATTTTCATCGTAGTTAAGATTTGAGGTGAAATTTGAAACATTATAAGATGACCTGTATGCGTGGTTAAGGTTAATGTTTTTAATGTACTTCTTAATCCATTCAACTTTGCTCAATCCGCTGTAAGTAATGCGCCAGTTGGGGGCAGGAATGGCAGGGAAATTTGATAAAGAGGTCAGCATGGCATTTTTACCGGCATAAGCAGCAAGAAATGCAGGAATAATCACATCCTGTGAGGTACGGGTATAGCCAGCCGGAAAATCAAAGGTGTCAACGGGTCCTCCGGGAGACAGCCGGTGGGCGATGACATGCCTGTTATCTTCGAAATTCTGGTATGCCTGAGATTTGTCTTCGTTCCATCGTCCTTTTAATGCTGTCGGTAACGACCAGTAAGACATGCTGAAACTTCCACCTTCGACAGGACTACGCGACACAAAATCTCCGGTTATTTCATCATAACGGAATATTTCCTGAAAGTTTTTGGTCATTTGCCTGTTCATTTCAACATTTATCCTGAAGTCCTTAAATGGTTCCAGATTGGCATTAACAGTCAGGTTTTCAATATAGTTTTGCATGTATAGCGTATTTAGGGAAGTATCCCTCGTCAACCAACCGTTTCTGGCAGCAATAAACCTGAAATCGGGATCCTGAATTCCGGCCAGGAAGGGCAGCCCGGGAGCATTGAGATCCCAGTTATTTCCAAGTATCTGAGGCCTTTTGTCGTAGCCGGGCAGAATTGTTCCCTGATTTAATGAATAATTAATGGTTGCATTTTTCAGGCTCATCAGAAAGCGAAGTGAAGATTCCAGCAGCTTATAAAAGCCTTCGTTAATTTCAATATTTTCAGCTGTAATCTTTTCCCCGTTTTCATCCACCAGTTCCTTTCCTTCTTTTTTGTATTTTTCTTTCAGCTCTTCAAAACGTTTTTTCCTGATTTCACCGATATTACTCTTGTTTGCGTTAATGTTTTTAAAGAATTTGACTTTTCCGTAAAGGGAAACAAAATTCAGATTAGCCGAAAGCTGAGTAGTCTGTGCATTCTGGATCGTATTACCAAGTTCCTTTGCCGCAGGAGGAGCTTCCCGCCAGTTGTAACTGCCGGTATAGGATGCTCTGGCATTTATCCAGTCAAAAACCGGAAATTTCCGTAATGGTATGTCGTACGACAGTCCTATTTTATGGTCAAAGCTTCTGGTGTTCCCCATCCTGCTGAAGTTTCTCAGAATGGTATCCCTTGTTTCGGGAGTAATAGGGCCTGCAGGCTCATACACATAAGCATCGACACTGGCATTGTAAACCAGCTTCAAGGAGCGGGTAAAATCATGGCGGTATTCATAAATTCTCTTGATGGTGAAGTTCTTTTCGTACAATGGGGTCAGTATCGTCTGAATATTGGTATTGTTACGGTATAGCATTTCTCCGTAACGCCTGTCAATCTGAGTCTGAAAACTGAACGACTGGGGAATAAGCCCGATATTAAAATCCGTTATTGGCCGTAAATACTTCGATTTCGACTTAATCACCTTTCTGAACGGGGTTATATTTTTCTCTTTAAAGGTATAATTATAGTTCAGTACGAACTGGTGATTCTGTTTGAAATCATATTCGGCATTAATATCCCGTTTGAAAACATCATTGTAGGCATACGAAAGCAGGACATTTTCGATATCATAGAAATGAAATTTCCTTTTATCAGGATTTCTCATTTTCTGAACGTTCATAAAATTAAGGCTGGTACGGCTGATGAATGTTTCGGCAGCATATAGTATGGAATCTCTTTCTTCACGGGTCTGAGCCAGATCAAGCCTTGTTTTGAGCAGGATATCGGGGGCAAGCGGATTGTACTGTGGTTTGCTTCTCGACTGGGAATAGTTGTAAAACATGGGAATTTTCACCTTTGCTTTCTGCGGAAAAAATTTTCCAAGCTCAAGATAAGTCTGTACATCGAAAGTGGTCAAATCTTCCTTGCTTCTTTCCTGCAGTTTTTGTTCAAGGCTCCCAAACCCAACTGTTTTAATGCTCCCCGACACATTTACCTTACCGAAATCTGCCAGTTTGGTCGCTATTTTTCCAATAGCCGCATATCCACCTCTCTGATCGAAATCGGTTACACGGAGTTCGTTTATCCAGATTATCCCGCAATGCGGCTCACCATTGTCGGTGTTTACAAAACTATTGTCTTTTGACGGGTTTCTGACGCCAATCATGATGACTTTGACATTGCTGAGGTCGGGATTACCCAAAACCGTTATCCGGCCTTTATTGGCCTTATCGAACTGAGTAAAAGGCAGAATAAGGCTCGA
>JAAYUY010000118.1 GCA_012517435.1 Sphingobacteriales bacterium
ACCAACAAAATAAAAGAGACAAGTCCCGTAGGGACGACCCATTTCCTCGTAATTGATAAATGATGGCTTTGATAAGGATTGTTTGCCTAACTCACCCCCGGCCCCTCTCTTTTAAAAAAAGAGGGGAGTTGATGGCGTTGCCGGATTTTAAAATTGTCTTATAAAACAAAAAATCAACATCCGTTCAAGTCCCGTAGGGACGATCTTATGGTAATACCAACAAAATAAAAGAGACAAGTCCCGTAGGGACGACCCATTTCCCTGTAAATTGTGTGTGGCGGCTTTGATAAGGATTGTTTGCCTAACTCACCCCCGGCCCCTCTCTTTCAAAAAGAGAGGGGAGCTGATGGCGTTGCCCAAAAGTATGCGGGAGGCACGCAAAACCCGGAATGCGAAACAGGGACTGCGGAAAATCGTAAATCCAAAATCTTTAATCATAAATCGGCACATGGGCATGGGACCTGAGACTTATCCTCCGTATTTTTCCTCAAATTCATCTATAATATTCAGAAAATCAACAGGAAGTCGTTTGCTGACAAAATCAATTATTTTCTCGGGAATATTTTTGTAAAAGGCTGCTGCTATCCCTCCGGTAATGCAGGCAATGGTATCACTATCACCTCCTATTGAAATGGCAAGCCGGATAGCATTTTCAAAATCAGTACTTTCCAGAAAAGCCACTATAGCCTGAGGGACAGAGCCCTGACAGGTTTCATCGAATCTGTAAGTTGGCCTGATTTCGTCAAGAGTAAAACTGAGTGAATAGTCAAAGGTAGAACTGACAAAGTCTTTAATTTCCTTTTTTGATTTTCCCTGCCGGGCAAAGAGAATAGCTGAAGCCACTGCCTGAGCGCCCTTGATGCCTTCCGGATGATTGTGTGTTACCTCAGCACTTTTTCTGGCTTCATCCATGACAGTTTCAGGATCATGGTATGCAAAACCAACCGGACTGACGCGCATGGCAGAACCATTTCCAAAACTTCCATAGGGCTTTTTTTCATCAGAATAAAGCCAATTTGAAAAATTACTTCCATAGCCTCTGCCAGGATACTTTCTGCCATATTCCCGTATCGTGGTGGCAAAATCTTTCCCATGTAAAATACAGTCGGCAACGGCAATGGTCAGAACGGTATCATCCGTATAGTCACATTCCTCATCAAAGAGGTTGAAATCAGTCCTCCTGACATTGTTCCATTCGTAAACAGAGCCTAACACATCCCCTGCTACGGCTCCAAAAATGGTTTTGTATCTGCTCTTCATACATTTTTATTTACCTGCTTAAAACGTCACATATACAAATCTGGATCAATATTCCCGCACCTGAAATGTTTTTCAGGACAAGCCCTGTGTCCGTGAAGTCCGCAGGGACGGCAGTCCAGCTTTTCTTCGGGTTCAAGGATGAAAGATTTTTCAGAAAGCGGAGTAAAGCCAAATCCGGGTATGGTACTGCAATAAACAACCGTTACAGCTGCATTGACGGCAGAGGCTATATGCATGGGTGCCGAATCGTTGGTATAATTCATCACTGCCTTTTTCATCAGACCGGCTGACTGCAGAAAACTTAATTTTCCCGCCAGAATGATTACTTTTTGTCGCTCAAATGGAGAAGCTATCTCCACGCAAAGTTTTTCATCTTCTTTCCCTCCCAATAAAACACATTGAAAATCATGGGGTAATTTACTGATAAGATTTTTCCATTTCTGAGCAGGCAATTGCTTGGTGAACCAGAGGGAAGCCGGAGATATTGTAATAAACTGTTTTTCAATTCCATAATCGGTAGGATTAACTTCAGGCGGATACAACGCGGGTAAAAAGCGTTTTTCAGGGCAAATATGTTTTAGCAGGCTCAGATTTCTGTCTGTTTCATGGATAAAGTGGTCATTTGTCCCAAATTGATGGGGAAAAGCATAGGTAAAAAAGGGTGAAAACGGATTTTTACGGAAGCCTGAAGTAATTCCTGCTCCTGAACAGGCTGTAATAAGGCCTGTGCTGAAAAAACGTTGTACACACACGACAACATCATATTTGCTTTTTCTCACCTCCCTGATGAGTTTAAAAAGATTTATCAGCTTGTTTTTGGTTTTATCAAAAATCAGCGTCCTGTTCAGGAAAGGATGATTGTCGAAAAGAGATTCATTCCCCTTTTTCAGTAAAATATCAATTTTGGCAGCCGGGTAAAAGGCATGAATACTTTCAAGAAGTGGAGTAGCTAAAACCACATCCCCAGCAGAGGCAGTCTGTATGATGAGAAAGCTGTTCAATAAGCTAAAATTTCTGATAGCAAATATCAGAAAAACAGAGAAAAGAAAAAGTCCCTGCTCAGGAGAGTCAGGGACTTTTATCTATCATTCAACCTTTTTTAGTCAACAATCACTTTAGCAGAATAAGCCAGTTCACCCGAAATTGTTCTGACAATAAAACATCCGTTGTATGCCTGCATGTCGATACTGTGCAAACCAATTCCCTTCAGGTTTTCTGAAAAGATTTCCTGTCCGGAGACATTGAAAACACTGACAGATGTATTTTCTGAAACTGTCTGAACATAGATCTTTTTATTGACCGAGTAAATCTTCATATTGCCATTATCAGCTTTATTTTCAATAGCAGAAACATTTGAATTGACCGTATCATTTCCACTGTTGTTGTTAACAATCTGAACCGGAATAAAATGAAGGATAAAACGGCTGTTATTTTCACCGGTTACTGTATTGAACACATAGTTACCGGTATGAAGATCATGCATGATGTTGAGTTCTGTATCTTCCAGATAAACATTGACAGTGGGGTCAAAGCTTTCAAAATTAAAATCCAGGCTGTATTTTCCTTCTGCATTGGCAATATAGCCCAGTTGTACATGTACCGGTTCAGAAGTCATGTTCATGGCAGAGATAGCCAGATCAATATTTTCTTTTGAAAAGCTGTAAATCTGCGGAGTAGCTGCATCAAAGGAATACATTTTTTCAGCATCAAATTCATGGTCAAATTTGGAAGTGGCAGTTTCATCAAAGCGGATGACTGTTTCGTCATAGCGAAGGCCGTTGCTGAGTTTTACCCTGACAATATTTTCAGGTTTTGATTCACGGAAATTGGGTTTGGAATTTACTTTTACTGCATCGGTCATTTTGAGAGAACCTCCCAAAGTATTGTTGCAGATGACAAAGAAGGCAGAAGTTGCAGGGATCATATTGGAGCCACCGTTTGTTCCGACTTTGTTGTTATAGGCAGCTATGTTATTGTTTTTCATGTCCCATACGTAGATGGCATTGCTGATGTTTGTTTTTGTCCAACCGGTTGCGGCATCCCAGTCAATGGCTGCAGGATAAGGATTTCCAACCAGATTATATCCTTGGCCACCACTCAGTGTTTTGGTCAGGTTCATGACAACTGAGCCGGTATTCATTGTTCCGGTAAATGTAACCACCTGATTTTTATTTTTGTAATAAACATCATAACCTTTTCCCACCACAAGGTTTTCTCCTGATTTGTGAGCTACCCAGGCACCTTTTGTTTCATCGTAGCTGTAGAGAGCAGCGCCATTGAAAACATTGCTTTGTGCATTGCTGACAGGAGAAGATACATAATGCCATCCGCTGTGAGTAATGTGACGGTTGACGGTAATATCTTTATACCCGCTGACCGTGCTTAAGGTAATAAAATTACCGGTGCTGGTATCGGTGGTTTCAACTGAAACAGATTTGGAATAATTGGTCAGGGTGCTTTTAAAATAGATATTGCCATAGGTTACTGTTGCTGAATTGTTGTACATGTATGCCTTGTTATTTATAATAATGGTTCCGTAATTTGTCAATTTTCCGCTGTTGAAAGTAAAAATGCCGGTCATGTTTGTGTTTGCATAATTGGTTAATTCAGCACCATTTATCGTCAGCGTGCCACTGAAATTCACATCACCTTTGAGTACCAAAGTTCCTGAATTAAGCTGAACGCCAGTTCCAATGCTGGCTTTTCCATTGATAGACAGACAAGATTTATCGTTCAATAAAAATGAAGTTCCGATAGAGACTTTATCTGCCAGTTCAATTTTTCCGTTACCATTGTTCTGAGAATAATCCGAGAATGAAATGCTGCCGGATGCACTGAAATCTCCGTTATTGTTCAGAAACTTTCCAAGGCTGATGTCTCCTTTTGACATGATTGATCCGGAATTATTGGAAGTAGTGTTGGTAACAGTAAAACTATTGTAATTGGCAATTTTACCGCTGTTGTTGTCGAGGTATTTTACATAAAAAGTACCTTGATTGGTCAAAGAAGCTGCATTCAGGGTCAGTTTGTAGGAGGTAGTGATGAGAGAAGCACCTGAAACGATATTCATGTCGCAGCTTAAGTTCACATTGGCGTTCATGGTAACATAGTGCTTAATGGTAATCGTATGGCCTGCATTTACGGTAGTACCCGGAACCTGTCCGTTTTTCCATGTTGAGGTACTTGTCCAGTTTCCCTGAGCCACTGTTTCATAATCTGTTGAATAAACCGTAAAAACTGAGTTCATGACCAGAGAAGCGAAAATTAAAATGACAGGAACTGTCTGGCGAATCTTGTTTGGGATGTTCATATTTGCTAACTTCATGGCTGTAAATTTTAATTGTTCATTGAATAAAATTCAATGGATTTGCCAAAAGTTAAATTATTTGATTATCAATGTTTTATCAAAATTTCACAGATGAAAATTTTTCCCATTTTAAATTTGCAATCTCATTTTTAGAATTTTATTCTTTTTGGGATTTTGTTTTTCTTTTGAACCATAGCGGTTTAAACCGTGGGCTATGAATAAAACGCAACACAAAATCAACCGTTTCAACGGTTTCAAAATCAATTAAAAACAGTACATTATGTCTCATTCGTTCAATAAAATATGGGAACTTGCCGTATGGTCAACCAAAAAAAATTCAATCAATAAACACACGGTCAAAATGGATAAATGCATTATCAATATGTCAATTATAGCCCAAGGTTTAAACCTTGGGCTATAATTAATATTCATCTTTTTCAAATCCCTCCCATCTCAAGCTTTGCTCCTGAAACCCATGCAGATTCATCGGAAAGGAAATATAATACTGCCGATGCCACATCATGAGGCTCACCGAATCCAAAAGGATGAAGGCTTTTCATTCGCTCAAGCGACTCAGGAGAAATGGTTTTTTCGGTTTCATCCACCATTTTGGTCTTAACGAATGTCGGGGCTATCACATTCGACCTGATTTTCTTCTGCGACAATTCAAGGGAAAGTGATTTTGCATAAGACTCGAGGGCTGATTTTGAGGCAGTATAAATGGCTCCACCAAAATAGGTCAGTTTGGTTGCAATAGACGAAATAAAAACGATAGAAGCCTGATTGTTGATTTTCTTTTTATTTAAAAGCATGGAAGTCAGCAGGACAGGTGCTTCGAAATTGATTTTCATAATGGTATTCAGATGCTGCTGATTGATAAAATTCACAGGCATGTGGGCAGTTATTCCCGCTGAATGAACAATGCCATCGAGAGTTGGGCATTCCGTCACCAGTTTAACAATATCCTGAAAATGATAGAGATCCGCAGCAATTATCAGGTGTCCTTCTCCTTCCAGTTGTTTAAATGTTTCATTCAGGCGATTTTCATCCCTTCCGGTAATTATTACTTTGGCACCTTCGCGGCTGCAAACAAGAGCCGTTTCGCAGCCAATCCCTGAAGAAGCTCCCGTGATTAAAATTGTTTTATTGAGTAGTTTCATATCATTTAATTGATTTTTCATTCTTTCTCAATAATTTCAGGAATAACTATCTGCCTGGTATCGACAAGCACGCTTCCCCAACTGAGACCAACGCCAAAACCGGTCAGCATCAGTCGCATGGGCTGCATCGCACGCTCTCTCAGCTCCGAAACTATGGTCAGTGGTATGGATGCTGAGCTGGTATTTCCGTATTTTGTAATGGAATAAGGCCACTTTTCAGCAGGCTGACGTAACATTTTCCTCAAAGTTTCATTTATCAGCAGGTTAGCCTGATGCAGGACAAAATAATCAACCGACTGAATGTCGGTCTGCGTAAAATCGAGCAAAGCCCTGATATTCGGTATGACTTCCCTGAGTGAAAAATTAAAGACTTTTATTCCATCCAGATGAGGCTGAAGTTCATTTCGCCATACGCCTTTCGAAATCTGCCTTTGTTCGAGAGATTTTTTATTGGGAAATTTTCTGGCTCCTCCGGCATAAACGATAATCGCCTCATAGCCCGATCCGTCTGTCTGCAGGTTAAAATGCATGGGAGAAGCCGTTTCATCGTATTCCAGTGCTGTTACACTGGCTGCATCTCCAAATAAAGGAAAAGTCGTTTTGTCGCGGTAAGAGCCAAAGGTTGAGGTATCGCCCATGATAAGCAAACCTTTTTTCAGTTTTCCGGCACTCATCATAGAGGAAATTACCGATAAACCATAAACATAAGCCGAACAGCCCAGACTGATGTCGAGAGCCAGCGTAGTTTTAGGCATGCCCAGCCTGTCCTGCAGAATACAGGCAGTTGCAGGAATAAGATAATCACGTGATTGGGAGATAAAAATCAGTATGTCAATGTCATGCATTTCCCACCCCAGCCTGCTGACCAGTAAATTTGCGGCATCATAAGCAAGGTCAGAGGTGGCCATTCCCGAAGGAGCAATTCTTTTAAATCTGACTCCGGTAGTTTTTATCAGTTGTTCACGCTCTTTTTCCGAAACCCATTTATAGTTCTTAACGTCAAAACAGTTTTTGGGAACGGCACAGGATATCCCGCGAATGGCGGTATGATATGTTGTAAAGATAGCCATCAGCCGGTATATCTCTCCTTAACAATATTGTACAGATCCTGCACAGTTTTCGATTTGCGCAGGTCTTCCGCATCAATGGCCACCCCATATTCAGTCTGAATTAAAGCTATGACAATCAGGGCGTTAATTGAATTCCAGCTAAAAGCTTCCCTGAAAAGGCTGTTAGGTTTAAGTAC
>JAAYUY010000119.1 GCA_012517435.1 Sphingobacteriales bacterium
AGCTCCCCTCTCTTTTTGAAAGAGAGGGGCCGGGGGTGAGTTAGGTTTATCAAAAAAAATTTTGGGATACAAAAAGTTTCCTGCTTTCAGATAGTAAAGCCATTATTTGATTTGAGTATCATTCAAAAAAGAATAATGTTATAATTCTTCCGAAAACCACTCATCAACAGCGGTTTTTTCATAGTCCCATCCGCTGATGTGCCTGAATTCATTTGAGGTTTCATCGTATTGATAATCAGATGCCCATGCTTTATGATTTTCGGCAAGCTGACGTATTGCATCACAGATGAAAAAGATTTCTTCATTGGTCATTACCGGATGAATCGAAAAACGTATCCAGCCCGGTTTTGCCGAGAGTTCTCCTTTCATGACCCTCTCCTGAATCTGGTCGGAAAGTTCTTTTGAAAGTTCAAAAAGATAATGTCCGTAAGTACCTGCACAAACACAGCCACCCCTTGTCTGAATACCAAAACGGTCGCTGAGAAGTTTTACACCGAGATTATAGTGCAGGTCTTCAATATAAAAGGAGATGACCCCCAGTCTTTTTCTGTGATTTTCGGCAAGCAGGTGAAGATTGGGAATTTTTCCGAGTTCAGTAAAAATGATGTCAAGCATTTCTTCTTCCCTTTCGAGCATCTTTTCAATACCCATTTGTTCTTTCAACCGGATGGCAAGGGCAGCTTTGATGGTTTGAAGAAAGGCAGGTGTTCCTCCGTCTTCCCTGAGCTCAATATCATCATAATATATTCTGTCGCCCCAGGCATCGGTCCAGGTAACTGTTCCGCCACCGGGAGAATCTGGTACACGGTTATGGTAGAGGTTCCTGTCAAAAACAAGGATACCACTGCTTCCCGGACCGCCCAGAAATTTGTGTGGGGAAAAATAAATGGCATCAAATTTTTCTTCCGGTTTATCCGTGTGCATGCGAATGTCAGCATAAGGTGCGGAACACGCATAATCGACAAAACAATAACCTCCGATCTGATGCATATAAACGGCTATTTCACGACAACAGGGTTGAATACCGGTTACATTGGAACAGGCTGTGATGGCCGCATATTTTACCATCCGATCTTTATATTTTTCGGCAGTTTCCCTGAATTTTTCAAAACAAACCAGTCCGTTATCATCTGGAGGAATCACCACTACATCTGCTATGGTTTCCTGCCATGAAGTATGATTGCTGTGATGTTCCATGTGTGTTACAAATACTACAGGTCTTTCATTCTCAGGGATTTGTATTTTTTCTAACCATTGGTCGGGAATTCTGAGTCCCAGAATACGCTGAAACTTATTGACTACCCTTGTCATGCCTGATCCGTAGGAGAGCACAATGTCATTCGGCCCGGCATGAACATGCTCCTTGATGATTTGTTTTGCCTGCTGATAAGCATAAGTCATCAATGTACCGGTTGCAGAGCTTTCGGTGTGAGTATTAGCTACAAAAGGGCCTATTTCTTCAGAAATAAGTTTTTCAATGGGTTTATACAGACGTCCGCTGGCTGTCCAGTCAGCATAAATGAGGTTTATTTTTCCGTAAGGTGTCCTCAGTTTTTGCTTATATCCAATGATATTTTTTCGAAAGGGTTTGAAATAGGCTTCCAGGCTGGTTAATTCCTTTTCTTTACTCATATTCGGCTTTCAGATTATCTGGCAAAAGTAAGCAGAATTTACATCAGACTAAACGATTACACCTGAGCTATACCTGATGTATAAATAACTGATAATCAAATTTAATTTAAAATACCGGCTTTGATGTTTAAAAACAGTAAAGTTGACATATTGCAAAAAATAAATATTTATGTAATTTTGCAGCAGAAAAAAAGATTAAAAAAATACATCCATGAAAGTAACCATAGTCGGTGCAGGTAATGTAGGAGCAACCTGCGCAAAAGTACTTGCTAACAATGAGGTAGCAGATGACATCATACTGATTGATATCAAAAAAGGTATTGCCGAAGGGAAAGCCCTCGACATGTGGGAAACCTCTCCGATATTATTGTATGATACCAAAACCACAGGTTATACAAACGATTATGCCAAGACTTATGATTCTGAGGTGGTAGTCATCACGTCAGGTGTTCCGCGTTCCCCCGGCATGAGCCGTGACGACCTGATTTCCATCAATGCCAAGATTGTCAAGGAAGTTACCGAGCAGGTAATCCGTTATTCACCCCGGGCAAAAATTATTGTCGTTTCCAATCCACTCGATGTCATGACCTATACAGCTTACCTGGCTGCACGTGTTCCCTCAAAACGGGTATTTGGCATGGCAGGAGTGCTCGATACGGCTCGTTTCAAATCGTTCATTGCACTGGAGCTCAATGTTTCACCAAAAGAAATCAACTCAGTTTTAATGGGCGGGCATGGCGATACCATGGTGCCTTTACCCAGATACACTACTGTTGGAGGTATTCCCATCACTGAACTGATGTCGGAGGGACAAATCAATGCCATTGTTGACCGTACTGTAAACGGAGGTGCCGAACTGGTAAACCTGATGGGTACTTCTGCCTGGTATGCTCCGGGTGCTGCTGCTGCCCTCATGGTTGAAACCGTGCTCAGAAACCAAAGGCGTATTCTTCCTGTGAGTGCCTGGTTGCAGGGCGAATATGGTATTCAGGATATTTATTTTGGTGTTCCGACCGTCCTTGGCAGAAATGGGGTTGAGGAAATTATTGAATTAAAACTGAATAAGAAAGAAATGGAGCTGGTGAAAAAATCAGCTGAAGCAGTGAAAACCCTGCACCGTGTGCTCGATGGCATGAAATTATTCTGAAATCTTTTTTATTTCCCCGAAATTCCACTGTTTTAAAGGAATGTGAATATCTGAACAACTTTTGTTCAATCGTTTTGCCTTATGTTCGCCTCTCGTTAAAAGCAGGAATAATAATAAATAACAATAGTTTTGGACGAAATGGATGTATCGGGCGAAAGCAGTTTTAATAACAAAGAAAAAGAAGCGGAAAAGACTGAGATTTCAGGTATAAACAAGCCGGGAACACTGGCAACAGTCGGGGAGCTGTATAAAGACTGGTTTCTTGATTATTCCTCTTATGTCATTCTTGAGCGTGCTGTCCCTGCACTCGAAGATGGTTTGAAGCCTGTTCAGCGAAGAATACTTCATGCCATGCAGGAAACTGATGACGGAAGATTTAACAAAGTTGCCAACATCATCGGAAATACCATGCAATATCATCCGCATGGAGATGCTTCTATATCAGATGCTATCATCAATCTCGGACAAAAAAATCTGCTGATAGAAACGCAGGGGAACTGGGGTGATGTCGTTACAGGAGATGCTGCAGCTGCTTCACGTTATATTGAAGCACGTTTATCGAAATTTGCCAAAGAGGTGGTCTTCAATCCTGAAACTACTGTTTGGCAACTCTCCTATGATGGAAGAAAAAAAGAGCCTGTTCACCTGCCGGTCAAATTCCCGTTGTTGCTTGCTCTTGGAGCCGATGGCATTGCAGTCGGTTTATCAACCAAAATATTGCCCCATAATTTTATTGAACTCATTAAAGCCTCCATTGCCTACCTGAGAGGCCGCGAATACGAACTCCTTCCGGATTTCCCAACCAATGGCATGGCCGATTTTACCAGCTACAACCAGGGAAGAAGGGGAGGGAGAGTACGTATCCGTTCCAAAATTGAAATTGTGGATAAAAAAACACTGGCTATCCGCAATGTTCCGTTTTCTGTTACTACCGGACAGCTTATAGAATCCATCATTAAAGCCAATGAAAACGGTAAGATAAAAATCAAGCAGGTAATCGACAATACCGCCCGGGACGTGGAAATTCTTGTAGAGCTGCAAAAAGGGATTTCCCCCGATGTAACCATCGATGCCTTATATGCCTTTACCGATTGTGAAATTTCCATTTCTCCCAATGCTTGCTGTATTTTTCAGGATAAGCCGAGGTTCATGAGCGTCAATGAGATACTTGAATACTCGACCAACCGCACTGTAGATTTGCTCAGGCAGGAACTTGAGATAAAAAAGTTTGCTCTTCTTGAAAAATGGCACTTTTTATCACTGGAAAAGATTTTTATTGAAAAAAGAATATACCGGAAAATTGAGGAATGTACAACATGGGAAGCAGTACTTGAAGCCATCGATAAGGGGCTGCAACCCTACATACGTCACCTGAAACGCGAGGTAACACAGGATGATATTGTACGTCTGACAGAAATTAAAATCAAGAGAATTTCAAAATATGACAGTTTTAAGGCTGATGAATCTTTAAAAGATATTGAAAATCAGCTTGCTGAAACAGAGTATCACCTGAATCATCTCATCGACTATGCAGTGGCATATTTTGAAGAGCTGCTGAAAAAATACGGAAAAGGAAAGGAAAGGAAAACAGAAATAAGGACTTTCGATACCATTGAAGCTAAAAATGTAGCTGCACCCAGTAAAAAGCTGTATGTCAACAGGGAAGAGGGATTTTTTGGCTTCGGGCTTAAAAAAGAAGAACCGGTGGGCGAGTGTTCCGACCTTGACGATATCATTACTTTCCGCAGGGATGGAAAATATTCGGTTCAGAAAGTTGATGAGAAGGTTTTTGCCGGAAAAGACATCATGCTGATTGATGTTTTCAGGAAGGATGATGAAAGGAGGACTTACAATCTCGTTTATCTTGATGGAAAGACAAAAAATGCCATGGTGAAACGTTTTAAAGTTACTTCCATCACCAGAGACAAAATTTATGATGTAACCAAAGGGAATCCGGGTTCAAGAATTTTATATATCACTGATAATCCGATGGGTGAAACCGAGGTCATCACCGTTTATCTTACCCAGGGTTGTAAGGCCAGAAAAAAAATATTTGATTTTGATTTTGCCTCAATTGAAATAAAAAACAAAGGCTCACAAGGTAACATTCTCACCCGTTATCCCATCAGAAGGATTGTGCAGAAATCGGTTGATACGTCAAATGTCATCAGCATTGATGTGTGGTACGATGAATATGTCGGGAAACTTAACACCAAAGAAATAGGCAGGCATCTCGGAAAATTTACCCCTGAGGATTTAATCATTTCAATAACCAACGATGGCTATTATGAAATCAAGCCTTTCGACCTGAACATCCGCTTTGATATTGATAAAGTGATATTTGTGGAAAAATTTATCCCTGAACGTCCATTGACAATAGTTTATTATCATGGCGAGGTAAAAACATGGTTTGCAAAGAGATTTATTATCGAAACCCTGAGAAACAACACCCCATACAGAATAGTTCCGGAACACAGGGATTCCAAAATTCAGTTTGCTTCTTATGGCGATCGTACAATCATCAAAATCAATACAGTAAATAAAAAATCAGAACAGAAAAGCAGCGAAACCATTGAACTTTCTGAAAGCATCGAACTGATGAAGTGGAAAGCAATCGGCAAGAAACTCCATAAAGATCAGATTTTATCAGTAAAACTGGTGGACATTATTTTTGAAGAAAATACTGAGAATGAAGAGGTTGTTGACGAAAACCCCGTTGAAACAGAGGTAGCTAAACAGGAAGAACCTGACTCCGGAAAAAGCGGAAGGCAAATGCTTGGGGAACAATTAAGCTTGTTTTAGTCAGCTTTGATTTTCTCAGAGAGATAGATCCACTTGAATACCATCACCAAAGGGATTTGGAAATATTCTGATGCCCTATTTATTTTTAAAATAATCCGATTGCGGGTAAAGGATTGCGGGTTCTGTGATACATCTTGCGGCTTCCGGATTACTGGCTTGTTTGCCCATAGAGAAGACCATTAATGCATACTTCATGACTGCCTGCTTTTAGTGTTAAGATATTATTAAATTTTTCTGACAGGCCAATAAGACTGATCAGTTTGCCGGAATATCGAAAAATCATTTATGTTTAACTCTGATATTGATGCGGAATTTTGGTTAAAAATACCTGAAGAAGTCCTGAAGGGATGCTATGATGGTAACATTTTCCAATAATCTTTTTGAGATGTATCTTCAGATTAGTTTAAATTAGAATAACTTTGCTGCAATTTTTAAAACCAACATATCAGCAGGGAATGAGCATAGAAGAAAGAAAACAGCAAATCATTGAAGAATTCAATGTTTTTGACGACTGGATGGACAGATACGACTATTTGATTGAAGAAGGAAAAAAGCTAAAACCACTTGATAACCAGTATAAAACAGACGAATTTCTGATAAAAGGCTGCCAGTCGAGGGTATGGTTGGTCGCTCAGTTGAATAAGGATGGTAAAATTGAATTTCAGGCTGATAGCGATGCCATCATCACCAAAGGAATGATTGCCCTGTTAATACGGGTGTATTCAAACCAGAAGCCGGAAGAAGTAGCCAAGGCTGATATAGCATTTCTGGATCAGATAGGGTTAAAAGATCAGCTGTCGCCCACACGCTCCAATGGTTTGCTTTCAATGGTCAGCCAGATGAGATTCTATGCCTCTGCATTTGCGGAAAAAAATCAGAGAAAATGATGAAAAAAGATGAACTGAAAGATAAAGTTACGGAAGTACTTAAAACTGTCTATGATCCCGAGATTCCGGTCAATATATATGAGCTTGGACTGATATACGAACTTCAGACTGACGATGAAGGCAAGGTAAAAATAATCATGACATTAACGGCTCCGGCCTGTCCGATTGCCGAGGATATTGTGAAAGAAGTCAGGGAAAAAGTTAGTGCATTGGAAGGAGTAACTGAAGCAGATGTTGAGCTGACTTTTGAGCCACCCTGGGACATGAGTAAGATGTCGCTGGAAGCCAAGATTGAACTGGGATTTATTTAGAAAGTCGCTTTCGGGGCTTTTCCCTTCCCCAGACTAACTTTGACATAATACCATCCGAAATTTAAAGAAAGCGATTGCATGGAAAGAGGATTGAAAAAGCCTGTGATGTTGTCGGTGATGACATAAAAATTAGAACCAAAAATACGCCAGGTGATGCCCGCACCAATCTTGGCATTGCCCCTCGAATTGAGTGTCATCGAGGTGGTAAAACTTAGAATATTCCCAAAACGATGCTGATAAAGCAGCGAATAGCTCATGTAATTGTAATACTTGTAAAAACGGTTGTAAAGAACAAAACCCAGCCGGTCATGTTGAGTCAGGTCGTAGGAGGCAGTCAGGTATAGTTTCGGATTCAGTCCTGTGGTAAAAGGCTCATAATTTTTTGAAAACCTGAATTTCTCCAGCAGGGTATCGGTCATTATTTTCAGAGTACTATCGCTGAAATTAAAGCTAAAGGTGGAGTCAATTTTAATCCCTTCAAATTTAATTTGTTGATTTTCAATAAAATATGACTTCGTATTTTTAGTCCAATGAATATAACCCAGGTCGAGAAGGCTTGCCGATAATTTGAGTTTATCGTTGAATTTGTAAGTTCCTCCTAAATCCAAACCCAATCCTCTGTTCCCGAAAGTCAGAACATCTTTTGCCGAATGGATGGATATACCATTGGTGTCAACAGGTGCGGCAATTTTTATTTTTAAGGAATAATCGGCTGTCAGCCAGTAGGTAGTAGTATCAACTTTTAAGGTGATATCAGAAGTGGCGGTTTTAAAATTCATGAGTCCCTGGAGGTATTTAACATGTGCTCCTAACGAAAATTTATCGGCAAAAGCACGACTCCAGCCGATAGCATATTCATTGTAATTGATAAAATCAACCCCCATGCCACTGAAATCGGCAAAAGAGCCGATAAACTGGGCATTTCCTTTCCATGCTATAGAAAAGAGATCACGGGGATAGCGGGCTTCAATCCATGTTTTATTGGTCAGAAAAAATGAAAAATAATTCTTTTTAATCTTTAAGGAAGTGGAGATAATCTCAAAATCAGATTCAAAGTTGACGAAATTAAGTCTGTCGAGTTTTGACAGAAAAATTCCGGGCGTTATGTATAAGGTATCATTGCTCCGATCTGCCATAATGTTTTTCAGAGAAAAATTCGTATTGTATTCTGTAAACCAGTTGGCCATGGGAATACCGAGCGTAAACCTGTATTCGGGATAAAGAGAAGGGTTTGATTGACCTGAAAGCGGAATGTGACTGATAAAATGACGGGTTATTCCCTGAGCATTCAGATTCAGGGAAAGAATGAAGAAGAGTAGAAATGCTGATAAATTCTTCAATATCAAATGTTTATAAGTCAATTTTAAGTTTAATGTAAATACTCGTGAAAATTTCAAGGCGATTGGAAGCATAGATTTTAACATTTACGTTTCCATTGTTCAGTGTGGATGCCTGCGCCCTGATAATAATTTTCTTAAAATCAGGATTGGCATCGAGAATATCTTTGTTTAAAGTAAAGCTAGTCAGGGCTTGAGAGGCTTTAATAACTTTGCCTGAATCATCTACCTGCCCCGACTTGATCAGCATGGATGAAGAGGTAACCAGCGAATCAAGGATATTGCGTGAAGTATCTGCAAGATAAAACTGAAGTCCGAAATCAATTGGAATTTCATTTTTGGAGAGCACATTGAGCTGAATATGCTCGATAATGCTCATATCAATGGAATCAAGATTGACATCAAATTCTACCCTGTAATCTTTTGCTTTGCCATAAAGTGGCAACTCAAGTACTATGTCGGCAGTGAGATAACTGCTGTCGGTGGCAAAATTGTTTCTGTTCTTACCTGTTGCATTGGTAGTGATGTCAAGGTCGGAAACAAAGTTAGAGGGAGCCATATTGGTCAGTTCCCTGACATTTGAATTCTGATAAGTAGCCAGAAACAAAGTATAGCTTTTCTTTCCTACCTCTTGTAAGGAAGGATAATTCAAATCGATGGGTGCTGACAAAACCGAGCCAGTCAGTTGTTTGGAATAAATACCACTTTGGGCAGAGATGTCAGGAGGTTGTATGCGGATGGGAATGCCGGCAGAATTGTTGAAATGAATATATATTTTTGGGTCAAAGAACTGTATCTTGTTGGCTTCTACATTTTTAAACAAATCAAGTAGCATGGAGTCAGGCGTATAAACTATGTTGTGAACACCCAGAAACCCTTCAATGTATGAGAATTCGATGTCATCAAAACTGATGCTGATATTGAAGGCATCTGTTTTCCGGATGTAATAGGAATTCGGGTTCAGTGTGATGATATAATTGACAATAATGGTATTTTCAGAAATCCCGCCTTTGGAAAGGTCGAAATAGCAACCGCTCAGGTCGAAGGTATCATAGGTGAAAGTTTCTCCGGCAGGTTGAAAAGAAAAAGCGACATTATGAATAAAATCACTTCCGTTTTTCAGTTTTGCATCATTGATTTTAATATCAATATCACCTGATTTTCTGAATGTTGACCTTAATCTGACAATTAATTTTCCCGACTTGATTTTAAGTTTTGTGATTTCTTCACCATTGTTGAAGTTAAAAACATGCTCTGTCTGATCAGATAAATAAACAGGTAAGGTAACCCTGACACTATCATTCGAAGTAGCGTATTTAAAAGGACCGGTAGTAAAGGTTTGCATGGGAACCCTGACATAATCCCGCAAATAGGCTTTGTAGGGATGTCCGTGATAGATAAGTCTCATGAATTTATCCGGATCAATTTGGGCGAGGCTGTCCTGATTGGCAAACCTTAGCATATCCATTAATGAAGCATTCACATGGGCCACAGGAACCGCAAATGCCGGATTATAAGGATCTTTGACTTTGATTTTCTTTATTCCCTTAAAATCATCGAGACATGAAGCCAGAAGCAGGGGAATAATCAGCATTAAAACAACCGGAGCACCAATATTTTTAAGTGCTGAGAATTTTTTTTGTTTATCTGACATCAGCTGTATTTATGACGCTATTTTTGAAGGCAATAAAAATACCAAAAGAAATCAGGGAAGTTGATATATCTTCGCTTTTGACAATTAATGACTCTATGAAAAAAAATTTCACCTTTATTTTATCAGGATTATTGTACCTGCATTTTGCTCAGGCACAGGAGATAACCATCCTTCAGGCAAGGAAGAAGGCAGAAGGGGATACTGTGGTCATCAGGGGTATTATTACTGCTGATGAATTTGGGAATCAGAAATATTTACAGGATCCAACCGCTGGAATTGCCATATATTCTGATCTTACGGCAGGTTTGGTGAAAGGGGATAGTGTTATGATCAGCGGGATTATCAAAAACTATTACGGAGAACTGGAACTGAGTCCTGTGGTTTCTTTTCAGCTTATCAGCCAGGGGAATCAGCTCCCTTTGCCAAAGGTATTGAATTTTAATACCGGATTTACAGAAACTTATGCCGGACAACTGCTCAGGTTTAATGATGCAAACTTTACTGTTTCGGGAAGCTTTGAGGCTGGCACCAGTGGAAAAAACTATAAAATTTACCAGAATGGGGTGGAAAAAGAAGTCAGGATCAAGCCTCAAACCAATCTGCCGGGTAAAGCTATTCCATCCGGTAAGTTTGACATTATCGGAATCATGAGTCATTATAAAAGCGGAAGCACCGACATTTATCAACTCCTACCCAGAGGTTTCAGTGATATTATTATTCTGAAAGGTCCTGTCATAGAATCGGGGCCTGTTCAAAGTGATATTCAGCAAAATTCATTTACAGTTAGTTTTACTACCCGTGAAGCTGGAAATACGATAGTCCGGTATGGTTTGACCAAACAACTTGAACTTCCTGAAATCAGTAACCCGGTCGTGAAAACAATCCATGAAATGACATTGACAGGTCTTTCACCTGCTACCTTTTATTATGTGCAGGTTGCTTCAGTAAAGGGAAATGACACCTCTTTCAGCGGGATTTATTATTATTCTACTGCTTCCAATTCATCAGGTAAGATTAAGGTTTACTTCAACAATCCGGTCAATACTTCTTTTGCGAGCCTTAGTCAGGCAAAGTACCTGAACAAAAGCATTGACGATACACTGGTAGCTTATATCAACCGTGCTGAGCAAAGCATTGACATGGCTATTTATAATATTGATAATCAAAATCTTAGCAGTAATATTTCACAGGCACTGAATGCAGCATATCAAAGGGGAGTCAGGGTCAGAATAATAGGAGATGGAAGTACTACTAACAATGGTCTTAAAGAAATTTCGGGACCAATTGTCGTGAAAAGCCCTCAGGGTGCAAATTATGGAATCATGCACAACAAGTTTATCGTCATTGATGCAGAGCATTCCAACCCTGACAAATGTTTTGTCTGGACAGGTTCCACCAATCTGACTGACAATCAGATTCATAACGATCCGAACAACGTTATTGTAATAAATGATCAGGCTCTTGCAAGGGCTTATACCCTTGAATTTGAAGAAATGTGGGGATCAAAAACTGCCTATCCGAATGCAGTGAATGCAAAATTCGGGAAGTTTAAAACTGACAATACGCCTCATCTCTTCAACGTGGGTGGAACTACAGTCGAATTGTATTTCAGCCCGAGCGATCAGGTCAATACGCGGATTATTAATTTTCTGAAAACAGCAGAAGAAGATATTTATTTTGCCTTGTACACCTTTACCCGTACGGAAATTGCCAATCAGATCATATACAGGAAAAATGCAGGAGCCTATACCGCAGGTATTTTTGGTGATGTTGGGGGAAGTAGTTCTGCTGCTTATGATGTTTTACAGCCTGCCCTTGGCGACAGCCTGATAAAAGTTTACAGCAAAAGCAATATTTTTCACCATAAGTACTGTGTCATTGACCAAAGTAATCCTTACAGCGATCCACAGGTATTGACCGGCTCCCACAACTGGAGCAAATCAGCTGATGAAAGCAATGATGAAAATACCTTAATTGTTCATTCTCAGGAGGTAGCCAACTGGTATCTTCAGGAATGGGCACAACGCTTTATGGATGAAGGTGGAAAAGTATTTATTGGTTTTGAACCAATGGATCTGTCAATACCGACTTCCTTCTCTGCATGTATTTTCGGAAATAAACTGATGATTCATTCAAATTCAGCTGAAAGTGGGCAGTTTCAACTTAATTTATATGACCTGCAGGGTAAATTGGTTTTTCAGTCCGCCTTTGAAGTATCAGAAGGAAATACTGCCAGACAATTCATCCTTCCTGAACTATCTGGCAGTATATATTTACTTAATATTCAGAATCTTACATCATCATATCAGATAAAGCTTATCAGCAGGTAAGCTATTTGGTTGCTGCTTCAAGTCGTTTCATAATAGAGAAAATAAACAAAGCCGACAGGAGACAACAGGCAATGAAAATTGCCCATAGCTGCCAGAGTTCGAGTTTCCCCCAGAAAACACTGCCCACGACAAGGAGTTTGTTCCCGGTTGCCGTAGCCAGCAGCCAGCCTCCCTGCATCAGACCTTGAAAACGTGCAGGTGCAACCTTTGAAACAAAAGAAAGTCCCATCGGGCTAAGGAAAAGCTCTGCAACGGTCAGTACCAGATAGCTCGAAATAAGCCAGTAAGGAACTACCCTCGAAGAATCCGGAACCGGATTAAACTTGATATTGCCTGCTTCATCAACATATTGAAGGGTGTGAGGGCTGATCAGGTCGATACTGGCAATCAGAATAATGACAAAACCAATAGCGGCAATAATCATCCCGATACCAATTTTTCTCGGGGTGGTCGGTTCCTTGTCTTTCTTTTTCAACCAGGCAAATACTGCCATGACAGGAAATGTCAGCGAAACAATGAACAGCGGATTAAAGGACTGAAAAACTTCAGGAGCAATCGGATTTGAAGTGTTGTAACCTTTTATAAAATAATAGGTAAGAAATCCAAGACCGATAAACATAACTGCTCCGATAAGTTTAGTAGTCAGTTTTTTATTGAAAACAAGCAGGAGTAGCCCGGCAATAGCTCCAATAAATACAAGCAGTGATTCGAGATTGAAAAACAGAAAAGTAAAAGGCCCGACTTCCTTAACAGTATAATCTCTGGCGAAATAGGTGAGCGTTAATCCATTCTGATGGAAAGACATCCAGAAGAAAATCACCACGATAAACACAAGCAGTAGAGATGAAACTCTTGATCTTTCTTCTTTTGTGGAGGTTTGAAGAATCCATGCCACGAAAACGGCAAAAAGTCCGAAAGCGAAGGAAATGTCAATATTTTTTGAAGCGAGATAGATTAAAAAGGAAATGGCAACGCCAATAATCAGGGAGAGTATGATAGCAACAGGTTGCTTTTTCAAGTCGAACTGAGGAGCAGAAGCAGAGCCGGCTGCTTTTGAAGCCCTTTCTTTTCGAGGCAGATGCTTGTTAAAAATGATATAAACAAGTAGTGAAATTACCATTGCACCGGCAGCGATGGCAAAAGCATAATTATAACCACGAGAAAAAGCCTCGAGATATTGATCAGCAAAAGCAGATAAATCTGAAACAGCATGACCGCTTGCTTTATCGGCAGCCGTTTGAAGGGCATTCAGGTCGGCCAGTTCTCCTCTTTTAAAAGCATGGCATATAGCAGGAAGGCTTCCGTCATGAATAAAACCCTGTGTTTTAAGATACCAGTTACGGATACCGGTGGCGGCAAAAGGTGCAAAAAAGGCTCCCACATTGATTCCCATATAAAATATCATGTAAGCGGAATCTCTTAATGATGAATATTTAGGGTCATCATACATTTGCCCGACCACTGCCTGCAGGTTGCCTTTGAAAAGTCCGTTACCAAATGCAATGGTAAACAAGCCAATCAGTGTAAAGGTGAGTGACATTCCTGGAACAGAAACAATCACATAACCGGTAAACATAACGATAATACCAATCAAAATGACCAGTTTATACCTGTTTGTAGCATCGGCAATAATGCCACCAACCAGGGCCAGCGCATAAATGGCAAAGTAGAACCAGCTGTAATAACTGCCAGCCTGCTCTTCACTTAGTCCGTATTTGGCCTGAAGAAATAAAACAAGTATGGCCATCATGGTATAAAAACCGAAGCGTTCGCCCATATTGGAAAAAAACGCTACCAATAGTCCTCTCGGATGATTTTTAAGCATAATTGTTTGATTTTTAATGGTGAATAATAACTTATCAGCGTTTGCAAAAATATGGTAAAAAATATTTTGCCAAATAAAAATTAATCTGGTGCAACCCGTCTGATATTTACTTGTCATTATCAGCAAAAAATCGAGATGAGAAAAATATTGTTTTTATTTTTGGCAGCTATCCTTTTTTTCGGCTTGCCTTTTAGCCTGCTGGCACAGAAATCTGATATTGAAACCATTTTTCAGAAAGGAAAAACCCATTACAATGCTTATGTTAGTTCATCACTGATGTTTTCTCCATTAACAGAAAGAGTGCATCTTAATTCGGCTCTTTCGCTCGGATTAATCATTAACAGGAACAGTTTCTTCGGTGTTTACAGAACAAATACCAACTCCTTGATTTATGGAAAAGTACTTGATAATCAGTTGAAAGATCCATTGATACACCAGTTTTACCATAGTGGAATTGAGTTTGAGTATGTAGTAAATCCCTTGCATCTGATCAATTTTGGGGCAGGTGTAAAAATGGGGACAGGCCGGTTGGTATTGAATCCGGACCCGGATTATGACCGGCATTATAACGTGGACGACCACTTTCTTTCCATGATTCCTTCCCTGCATGCCTCCATTAACCTGTTTGAATGGATGAAGCTGCGTTTTAATGCTTCATATCGAATGATATATGGGATCAATACTTCTATCAGACCCTGGGGATCTGCAAATTCAATCAATTATGATAGCAAGGATTTCTGCAGGCCTGAATTCAGCATTTCCCTGGTAGTCGGTGGCTTAAACGACAAATCTTTCAGTAAAAACTAATCAGAAGAAAATACCTTTGCTGAACCCGGGATGGTGAAATGGAAGTTGCTTCCTTCGCCTTCCCGGCTTTCAAACCAAATCCTGCCATGATGTTGTTCAATAAACTCCTTGCACAAAATCAGGCCAATACCGGTTCCTTTTTCATCCTGAGTGCCCGTTGTACTATAATTAAGACCTGAAACAAAAAGCTTATTTTTCTCAGATTCTGCTATTCCTTTTCCTTTATCACTTACTGTAAGAGTAATAAAATCACCGGTTTTTTCAGCCTTTATGGTGATACTGCCATCAGGATAGGAAAATTTAATTGCATTCGACACGAGATTGCGGATAACAGACTCCAGCATGTTTTCGTCTGCAAAAACCTTTAGATTTGGAGGATAATCGAGCAGGATGTCTATGTTTTTAGATTCAGCCTGTACCTGAATGACGGTAAGAACATTTTTAGTAAAGGATTTTAATGGTATCATCACAGGGTTCATGCTGAGTTTTCCGGCCTGAATGCGTGACCATTCCAGCAGATTTAATATCAGGTTGTGTGTATTTTCGCTTACTCTGTAGATGGTAGTGGCAATGTCGCTCAGTTGTTCATCACCATAATTTTCGGATTCTTCCAGTAAAAATCGGGAAAGTCCCAGAATGGTGCTTACAGGGCCTTTTAAATCATGGGCAATTAGGGAAAAGAATTTCTTTTTTACTTCAATTTCCTGCAGATATTCAGTTTCTCTTTTTTTTAGCTCGGTGATGTCGGAAAGGATAAATAACCTGCAGGTTTCATTGGTTTTATTGTCACAGAAAAGAGATGATTGTACAGTAAAATGATATGTAGTCTGTCCGGTATTAAAAAAAACCTCCTTTGGGCCAGGTGGGTTGTCAAAACCTGTATTCGTTTTAAATAGTTCATCAAAAGATTTTCCGGTGGCCAGCTCTTTTGTCAGTCCGGTGAGCGACAGCAAAGAGTCTGAAATATCCAGTATCAGATGATTGTGGTCAGTAAAGAAATACAAAATATCTTTACTGAGTTTTTTATAAAAATCAATGATCTCATGGATATTTCCCGTATTCATTTCCAGTTCCATAAGATTTATTTAAAAAGAAGTAATTGATTTGAATGGGCAATATAATTTCAGAGCAAATGTAAGATTTTTATAAATCTGTTTTTTTTCGTAAAACAGATTTTTTAATATGGATAATATGCCCTCTGCCAAGACCTTTTACCTCGCATCCCAGCTCAAAATATTCTCTGATTTCAGCATCAGTGAGAATACCAAAACAGTCGATGACGGCAAGGGGATTGGTTGCCCAATCAACAATTAAAGAGGGTTTCAGGTTAAGGTATTGTGCGTGAGGAACGGCAAAGATGATGGCATCACATCCATGAACGGCTTCCTGAAGATTTTTCTGCACTTTCAGTGTTTCGAGGCCTTCCTGATTTCTGAAAAACCTTTTCCATGAATGAGGCTCTTCTTCCGGATTGTTTTGGTTTTCAAATTCCCACCAGCTTTCCACATAAGGGTCGTGAACACTGACCCATGCCCCCATCTCAGTTAATCGCCTGACAACCAGCTCACTGCCGCTATAACGTGTATCTCCGACATCTTGCCTGTAGCTGGCTCCGCAAACAAGAACCCGGCTGCCGGCAATGTATTTGTCAAGGTTGCGAAGGGCATCGCGGGTAAGTTCTGCCACATGAAGTGCCCTGGTGTCATTCGTGTCAATAGCCAGAGGAGTCATTTTGAATACATTGTCGCCATCGTCAAAAGCAAGAATATGTTTATAAGCCCAATATCCAAGACCTCCGTCTTTTGGCAGGCAATATCCACCCACGCCCGGTCCGGGGAACATGATGTTGGAATGTGTCGGACGCATTTTAATTGCTTTATACACTTTTATCAGATCCACGCCATTTCTTTCGGCAAATAAACTCCACTCGTTCATGAAAGCCAATATGGTGGCACGGTAGGAGTTTTCAACGATTTTTGTCGTTTCAGATTCAATCGGACGGTCCATCACTGTCAGTGGAAAATCTTTGGTATTCAACACTTCCCTTAAAAACTTTTCCACTCTTTCCCTGGCTTCTTCATTACATCCGGAGCATACACGCCAGAAATCCCTGATACTGCTGACGTATTCCTTGCCGGGCATTACCCTTTCGAAGCTGTGTGCCAGCAATGGCACTTCATTAATTCCACGCTTCAGAAATTCTTTCTTTAAGATGGGCCAGGCTATATATTCCGTTGTGCCGGGTGCTACGGTGGTTTCTATCAATGTCAGGCATTTAGGTGGTATTTTTTCCCCGATGGTTCTCAGAGTGGCGACCAAAGCGGCCATATCGGTTTCACCGCTTTTCATATTCCCCAGTTCATTCTTCTTAAAATCGCACTGTACATCTACCACTACACAATCAGCCAGTTTGAGACAATCAGGATTATAAGTGGCAATAAAAGTTTTTTTCAGATTAACAGTCCTTTCAATAATTGCATTTACCTCCGGGTCTTCAGCCTTAACAGGAGACTTCCCCTGATTGATAACAGGTATTTTCCAGTAACTTCTCGGACTTGGACGCTGACAGCCGATGACGAATTTAGAGGATTTCCCGTCTGTTTCTGTATCTGCCACAATTGCAGCCATCACAACTCCAACAAAACCAAGCCCCATAACGACTACTATTTCCTTTCCCTCACTTTTAGCCTTGTCGGCATCAGCTTTAAGTTTTTCGTATTCTGCAGCATAATCTTCCTTTGCAGGCAGGGGGTATTTAATTCCCTCAGGTGAAACGGATTCCTTTTTCATATTTCCAGTTAATTTTGTTAGTTAAACTTAAACGTTGATTTTTTGAGGCGGTAAATTTAGGAATATTCATCAAAATCCCTAAAAAAAGAAAAACGTTTCCGTAACAATGACGAAAACGCTTTTCAATTCGCAGCAGTACAAACTAAATATTAATGTAGAATAATTTTGGTGGTTTCTATATGTTGGCCGTTAATGATCTGCACAATCACAATTCCTGCACTGGTAGTGAGCTGATGTTTGACAAGGCTGTTGTCGAGCCTGAATTTATCAATAAGTTTACCATTCAGGTCGAAGATGTTTACCATCGCATTGATTTCAGGATTTTCAGCCGACAGGATGAGATATTTTCCCTGTGCTGAGTAAACCTTTACTGTTTTATGAGTGTTTTCTTCCTGAATACCAGTTACATTTTTCTCTTCAGCGCTTATTTTCTGGACTTTTCCGAAATGGAGGATAAAACGATTTTCCTGATCATCAAGTTTTGCGTAATAGGTATAATTTCCCTTTTTCATGTCGGTAATAATTCCTGTCATCTGATCTTCAAGAAATATATCTGTCTGATAATCAAAGTTTTCAAGTTTTATTTCGATGGAATGCTGATTTTCTGCCAATACTTTCGTAAACAATGGAATTGAAAGTGATTGTGTTTGAAAGGGTAAAGAGTTGACGGAAAGAGGACCTTCCGGGCAGGTTGAATAAATCATGCTTCCCTGTCCTGATTCTGTAAAAAACTTACTGGCATCAAAGTGAGCATCAAAATTTCCGGTTGCCTCATCTGAAAAACGAATGACAGCCTCGTCAGAAAATGCGGCTGCTTTGCAAATTACCCTGACTGTATTTTCAGCAGTATTTGCTGCCCTGTATTTGGTGTTATCGTTTACCCTTATATCATTGCTCATCTGAAGATATCCGGTAGAATAACCTGAACTTACCCTAACCCAAAACCCTTGTGTGGCTGGGATATAACGGCTTCCACCATTTGAACCTACTCCATTTACGTAAGACATATAATTTCCCTGGCCGTTATTAAGATTCGGGTCCCAGATATAGATAGCATCATCCAGATTTGATTTTTGCCATCCGTTTGCATCCCAGTCAATGGCGGAAGGATAAGGATTGCCGACAAAATTGAATCCATCATGCTGGCGTGTCAGTGAATCCAATAAAAAAGTCCCTGTATTTAATCCACCGTTGTAAATGATGGTTTTATCACTGTTTTTGACGTAAGCATCATATCCGATACCTGGTGTTAGGGCGACATCATTCCCTATTTTTTTCCATGCCACTTTTGTCCCCTGTGCTCCGCTTGGTTCATCGTAATTATACAAAGCCATACCCCAGAAAACATTGGAAGTAGCATCTTCAATGGGCACGGAATTGTAATGCCATTTGTCTTTGGTAATGTATTTTTTAAAAGTAACATTCTGGCCTTTGCTTCCTGAATATGTGATATTGCCGTTATCAATGAAATTACCCGTGCGGCAGCTTGTGTCGGACTCAAAAATAAGTACACCTGAAATGCCCGTATTGCCGTGGGCACGTAGTGTGTTTCCCGGGTTAATCGTTAGCGTTGTGCCATTATCAATCGTCAGGGCTTCACATTCAGCATAGTATTCATTGGTGGATACACCAATTACACAATTTCTGGAAGCACCGTACTTAATTCTGACCGGAATTTTAGCATTAGGCGACCAGCCGGCAAACCAGTTTTGTGCGTTTGACCAGTCTGTAGAGATGGTTCCCAGCCATGCATGTGCCAACGGAGCATTTTCAGTTGACCATGTTGGAGAATTGAAAAGTTTTGCATCACAATCAGATAAAACTGCTGTTGCAGTTGCACCTGTCGGATTAAATGTAATTGTAGGAGCAGAGGTATAACCACTGCCTGCATTGGTCAGATTAATAGCGTTGACTGACCATGTTGCATTAAACATTGCTCCGCTACCGCTTCCACCTGAAACATTAAAAGGATTGGATGGCAATGAAGAATAAGCGCCTGCATTATATATTGTTGCACCTGTAATAGGACCTCTTCTGCCAGAAACACTTGTTACATCTATTTGGGCACGGGTTGTATAAGTCCCCCCATCTACATTCAGATAATCAGTTGACCTGTAATTTGTCCCACCATTATAAAGTGTTAATGTTGCCATTTTTAACACTGCACTTGCTGAAGCTCCTGATCCTCCACCACCGCTGATGGTTACGGTAGGTGTTGTGGTGTAGCTCCCACCCGACTCAACGACTATATGGTCAATAATGGATGGAGCATGATTTAAAAGAGTATTGCCTGAGCCTTCTTCAAAATCATAATAGGCTACCAGTCCGCTCTCGCTGCCTGTGAGCTGTTTGTACATGTTTTCCCTGATTTCAGTCTGCGTACGTGTAGTATTCCAAACCCTGACTTCATCTATTTTCCCGTCAAATGGTCTTTTTGGGGGTTCTGTATAACATTGTGAGCCAATGTTTAATCCTCCGGTATAGGCTGTGGGCATTACTGAATTTGTCCTTGAATTGTCCAGATTACCATTGACATAAATATACATATTGGTGGAGTTCCATGCAATGGCCACATGGTACCACTCACCGGCAACAAAATTTGTATTTGAAATTAATTTGTTCCATGTTGTCCCTTCCGTTCCGTTTGAATGTCCGAGTACGAAGCAGAGTTTATTGTATTGGCCTGTTCCCCAGTAAAACTGAAGAGAATATTCTTCATCAGAATAATCGGTGGCATCTCCTTTATGTACAATGCCGGCAGCAATTTTAAATACATCGACATTTATCCATGCCTCAACAGTGCCGCTTGTTGACAGGTTCAATATCGAACTCCCATCAGTATGAGCAATGTCGTCATAACCATCGAAGTTTATACTTCCATCTTGTGCTTTCAGGCTTACTGAAAGTAGGATAAGCATCAAACAGCTTATCAGATAAGCAATCATTCTTGAGTTCATAGCACAGCGAATTTTAATACAGCAACTGTAAATCCGCTGAGTAAAAAAAAAGTTACTTGTTTTTTTAAAAAATACTGAAAATCAATATGATAGAAGGATAGAATCTGAAATTACGCTAAGTAAATAACTAATTTCTGAAGTATTGAATCTTTTGAATTTCCATGTTATCGTCACCTGAGAATTTAACCAGATAGGTTCCTGATGAGACTTCCTTCCCGGGAATCCAATAATTTGTTCCATCTTCCAGAACCTGAATTTTTTTCCCGAAAACATCGAAGATTTCTATGGTTTTTACCCATGGTGATCTGATAAACCGGCATTTATCACTGAATGGATTGGGGAAAGCTATACATGCATTATTATCAGGCTGAAAATCAATACTTTGATAAACTGCATTATTCAGTAATTCACCGGTCAGTTCAAGTTGCTGATAATTGACAGTTGCTTCCTGATTGGAGAATATCACGTACCATTTTCCTGCTGCAGGAAGGGGCAGATACAGATTTCCGCTGTTGAAATATTTTACCGGAAAATAATAATCAAAGGCTTCTTTATTCTGAAATTTCAGGTAATTTGCCTCATTCAGCAAAAAGAAAGTAATATTGCCATCGCTGTCGTTTCGGAAAGCAAACTGACTTTTTTGAACATCTTCATCATAAATACCGGCAACAATGTTTTTTGAGGTAAAATTTACATGGACTCCATAATTGGCATCGGGAGGAAGCTTCTGTAAATTCCCATAGGTTAATTCAGGCATCTGCTTATCTGAATAAACAGCGCTGGCCTGATAAGTTTGTCCGCTTACCGCATTAGTCTGATTAATGACGTAGGCGTTTGACTGGTCGGGAAGATAGCCGAATTTCGGATGATAAACCTGAAAGGCATATTTTTTACCTGCACCAACAGTAATTTTTGCTGTCCCGGTGTGGTCTGTCCATATCCAGCCAATTTTTGATACCCATCCGGATGAATATGGCCCCGGACTGCACCAAAGAATAATCTTTGCTCCGTCAACTGCCTTTCCGTTTTTGTCAACCACCGTAAATTCAAGATTACATAGCTTTGTGGAATATTCAGCTGTATGATTAATACGGTACCCATCGGGGCGGGTACCCTGAACTACGGAAGTTGTCCACGAATAGCTACCACCTTTCATCAGATTGGTTATACCGGCAAAGGAAGGATTAATCACCTCGCTGAAACCACCCCTGAAAAATTCAAAATGATACCATTTGTCGTTGTCATAAACTGAACCAAAAGCATGGTCTTCGCCATTGGTATTGAGATGAATAATGGGGATCAGGGCGGTGCGGCAGGCAGCAACGATTAGCAAAGCATCTTCGTGGCAGTTGCCGTCATGTTCAAAAATAATCTGATTGGGTTCAAATGGGCGGTTGTCTTTGGCATCAATGGGAATCGCACGTGAAGCCCAGTTGCCGATAACATCAAGAGCATGGTCAGTGGGGTCGAAGCTTCTTTTAAACGGGAAATAGGTTTGATTTCTGTCCCATAACACTTTTGGCATTTTAATCAGATCACCGAAACGCTGTATGGTATCGATACTACCTTTTGGCGTAGTGATGTTTACTTTTGTATAGTCGAAGGTTTTAACCGGATTGTTCCATAAATACTGACGCCAGAAATATCCGTAAGTCCTGAATTGTGTGCTGCTGGTCAGATCCTGCTCATAAACACCTTCCCGGTCAAGTTTTGGCATAACCACATACCAGTAATAAATATCCCTTGGAATTTCGTACCAAATGGTGTCGTTTCCTGATTTGATGCGATATTTGGTGGTGGTGTAGTAATCTCTGGATGAAAAACTGCCATGCTCAACAATTTTTACATATTGCAGGGAATCAGCACATTTATAAAGAAACAAGGCGTTATCAGTCAGAAGGTTCAGGGTGGCACGGAAACGAGTGTCGCGAAGGGTTTCGGTAGAAAGGTTAGCTATCTGAAAAGCAACTTCGTCCACTACTTTTTCGGGGGCATTCAGAATAAGTTGGGCAAAATCATCGTCAAGAGCATATTTCCTTAATTTTCTAAACTGACGGTGCAGGTCAGCAGAAAGCCAGGCAGGTGCACGGTCGATTGCCTGATAGGCTTTGATATCGAGTGTATAATTAGGTTTAATAAAAGAAATGGTTTTGGCATCCGTATTTAACTCCAGTGCAGCATATTCGTCAGGGAAAAGTATTTCATTTGCTTTAACTGTTGCCAGAACTTCATTTGAGAATTCCTGTTTCTGGTCAATTCTGATCGATTTTACGGGGAGGAACGGTATTGTTACCACAGGTGGTTCAATGATATTACCAATGTTGTAGTCTTCAATGAAAACAATTCCCTTGCTTTGATTTTCATCAGGCCTTGATAGTTTCTGTCCCAGACAAATTGCAGAAATATTTACGAGCAATATCAGTATTATCAGCTTTTTCATTACAAATTCTTTTTTGCAAATATGCAGGATTTTTTTGAAATTTCTTTAATGGCAACGGGAATAGTTATCCCTCCAAAAATGCAGGAATATGTAATAATAGCCGGAATAAATCATGTGTTTCGAGCAAAGTTTTCTGTGTTCGCTGTTCCGCATTCCGGGTTTTTATGCCTACTGACAAATACCATCTTTTAAACAGCTGCGGGTTGCTTGCTGTTCTCTTCAATTTCGGTCATGGTCATTTTGTATCATCCTCCGTTATTACCGGTTTTGTCTGAAGAAATGCATCAAAGCAAAAGTGAGACAT
>JAAYUY010000120.1 GCA_012517435.1 Sphingobacteriales bacterium
CAATCTGATTGTTGAAAATAGCCGGGAAACGCATCAAACGGGCTTCCTCCTGTGCAGTCAGCTGTAAAAAGCTTACAATTAACAGGCTTAAAACAAGGTAATTTTTCATGGTCAGATGATTTAATATTCTTTTTGATTTGCCACAAAAATAGATGCTTGCTGCAAATTAAAACCCAACAAAATCAAAATGTCTGATTGGTCAGATTTCCCATTTATTTTATCCAAATTTTATCATGTCCGGAAAAAATCGGTTAAAACAATTCATTCAAGGATAAATCCGAAATCTCCAATCCGAAATTCGAAGTTCGAAATTCGAAGTTCGAAATCCGAAATCCCAAATCCGCAATCTTGCCTGTCGCCTGCCTGACGTCAGACAGGGCAGACAGGTCCGCAATTCGAAATCCAAAATCCGCAATCCGAAATCCCCACTCCGCAATTCCCATCACCCTCCGCTGATCAGATGTAGCACCATCACATCATCTCCATCCTGAATCAAAGCAGTGTCATATTCATCTTTTTTAATCAGCTTCTGATTAATTTTCACCACAAGCATCTTAAAAGTGAATCTCTTTATCTCAAGTAATTCATTTACAGTCAACTGTTCCTGTTCAAAATGCTCTTTTCTGTTATTTAGGGTTATTTCCATCATGTTCATTTAATAAAATTTCCAAAACAGTATTGGCCTGCATATTGGCAACAATACCCACACGGGGTGCAATAGGCGGCAGGTCATCAGCAATTTCTGAAACTCCATCTCCGCAAATATATAAATTGCCGTTTTTCACCGTTTTTAAAGTATCGTTCATCCCGAAACCTGCCATGCCCAGCCCGATCACCAGCGGTTTTTCAGGGAAACTGGATAATATAGTTTCAATCAGCATTTTTTTCTGGTCGGCCTTGTCGAAAGCCTCGACAACCACATCACAATCTTTGAAGATAACGGGCACATTTTCAGGAGTAAGAAAGACATCATAGCTCTCAATCTTCAGCCCCGGATTTATCATTAAAAGATTTTTTCTGATAGATTCAGCCTTTTTTGTCCCAATCTGATGAAAGAAATAGAACTGTCGGTTCAGGTTGCTTTCCTCCACGATGTCAAAATCGGCAATAATTATCTTTCCGATACCCACTCTTGCCAGTGCTGAGGCACAGTTGGAGCCCAAACCACCTGCACCGGCAATCCCTACCGTTTTTTCTGATAGAATTGATTTGATTTGTGAAAAATTCAAGCTACCTTTTTCCTGCAAAAATAAACCAAAATGCCCTTCCTGTTGAAAGAATCAAATCGCTTTTCTGAAATGTACAAATATATGTTTTTCTCCAAGGTTGTTGGTGCCAACTTCCATCCTGACTACAATATCGTAATAACTTACCAGATCGAATCCGATTCCTCCACCTGTAAGCAGTTTGTTGTTCAGCGAAAATTCCCTGAAAACAGCCTGATCTGATACATATCCTGCATCAAAAAATACTTTTGGATAAAGCCGGATTGGAATGGTATTGAATTTATGCCATCTGAGGAACCTGATGCTTAAGGTTTCATTCAGCAAGCTGTATTTAATGTCATTTTTTAACAAAAAACCCGACCTCCCCTTTATCAGATAATACTCAAAAGTCCTGACCAGAATATCTTCATATCCAAAGGATGGAGAAAACAAAAAAGAAAGGTTTTTTTCAGAGCAGTAAAATCCCCTGAGCTGATGTGCCATTAAAACTTTTGGCATTGGAGAATAAAAAGCTGAATATGTCCCCGAAAGATTAAACTGATTGATATACTTTGAGATACCCAGCCCTGAAAACCCGGCATTTAACTGAAAAACATATCCTTTCTCCGGATAAAAGTGAATATCAGTATGATCTAAATCGAAGGTGTAGTTTAAGGAAAGAAAACTGTTTTTTAAACGGTTATTACCTAAATAATCCGGATTCAGACTTAAGATAGTATCTGTCACCCTGTTGAACTGATAAGAAAGTTCTGCCTGATGAGTGCTGTAAATACTAACCCTGTAATAATAAAACAAACTGGTTTTCATTCTTTTACGCTGATAATCATCCCCTCTGAAATACACAAGACGGTTCAGACTATCAATGGAATAGGCAAACTCACGGTTGGCCAGATATTGAAACTGTAATTCGAATCCCGAATTTCTCTTTTGATTCAGGCCGGGAATTGAATAAGCTGCAGTTAAGCGGTGAGAATAACCTGCCTGCACATAAGCGCTTAATGTTTCATTTCTTCCTCTGCAGTTTTTTTGAGTAAGTAAAAACCCAACATCCACCCGGTTCAACTGATGATGGTGTAAAAACCACCATTCATTGAAAGTACGGTCGGCCAGTTCGGCATAAAATCCCGGAATGGTAAAAAAACGCTCTTTTACCTCAATTTGACAGAAACATTTCTGACTATCCTGAATTTGAAAATCCACATAGACTTCCAGAAAGAGAGAAAGGTTGAATATATTATTCTCATTAAGTATTTTCAGACTGTCGACAGCAGAAGCCTGAAGGCTGTCTCCCGCTTTAAAGGTCAGTTCTCTGAGTATAACCTGTTTCTTTGTCTTTTCATTACCTTTGACAACAATCTCAGTAAGCAGATATTTTTTATCCTTGTTTGTTTGTGAAAAGCTTTGAAAAAAGGTGCTGGTTAAAAGGGAAATTAATAGAAAAGTACGCACAGGTGTTGTCAACAATAAGCTTGAATTTGATGCAAAAATAAAGTTTGAAAGTGGATAAAATTATTTTATTTAGTGATCAAAGTGTGTAAACTTGCCATCCCGATTGAACAGCGCAAAATGAAAGCAGTCGGGATAATACCAGCCAGATACGGATCGAGCCGGTTTCCGGGTAAACCACTGGCCAAAATCGGTGAGAAAAGTATGATAAGGCGGGTATATGAAAAAGTCAGATTATCCGGGATAAAAGATGTCTGGATTGCAACGGATGACAAAAGAATACTTAATCATGCAAAAGAATTCGGGGCTCAGGCAATAATGACCTCAGTCAGGCATCAGTCTGGAACGGAAAGATGTGCAGAAGCATTAAAAAAAATCGGAGGTAATTTTGATGTCGTTGTCAACATTCAGGGAGATGAGCCTTTTGCCGACCCATCTCATCTGAAACTGCTGGTCAATGCCTTTAAAAACAAAGATGTTCAGATAGCTACCCTGACAGACGCTTTTGATGACCTTCAACAGCTTTTTTCTCCTAATACTGTAAAAATCATTGCTGATCATCAGTTTTTTGCCACTTACTTCAGCAGATCAGTCATTCCGTTTCTGCGGGATATCCCTGAAAAAGAATGGATTAAACATTACCCTTACCTCCGTCATATCGGAATTTATGCCTTCAGAACGGATGTCCTTCAGAAAGTCGTAAAACTTAAACCTTCACCTCCGGAAAAAGCGGAATCACTGGAGCAACTGAGATGGATCTATTACGGCTATAAAATAAAACTTATACAGGTTAAATATTACGGGCTTTCGGTCGATACCCCGGAAGACCTCGAAAAAGCAAATGAATTATTGAACAACATATATTACTAACAAACTATGGAAACACGATATATTTTCGTTACAGGTGGCGTTACTTCCTCTCTGGGAAAAGGAATACTGGCCTCTTCACTTGCCAAACTGCTTCAGGCAAGCGGGTACAAGGTAGCTTTGCAAAAATTTGATCCCTACATCAATGTTGACCCAGGAACACTTAACCCTTACGAACATGGCGAATGTTACGTAACAGATGATGGTGCCGAAACCGATCTCGATCTTGGCCATTATGAAAGATTTCTGAATCAGCCGACTTCCCAGATGAATAATGTTACCACCGGTGCGGTTTATCAGACCGTTATTGAAAAAGAAAGACGTGGTGATTTTCTCGGCAAAACAGTACAGGTTGTTCCACACATTACCGATGAAATAAAAAGCCGTTTTGTAAAACTTGCAGAATCAGGCGACTATGAGATTATTATTACTGAAATAGGTGGAACGGTAGGTGATATTGAAAGTCTGCCTTTCATTGAAGCCGTCCGTCAGTTTCGTTGGGAGCTAAATGATTATCAAACACTTGTTATACATCTGACTTTAATTCCCTATCTGAAAGCAGCCGGGGAACTGAAGACAAAACCCACCCAACATTCGGTAAAAGCCCTGCAGGAACAGGGACTTCAGCCGGATATTCTGGTTTGCCGTTCCGAACTGCCACTCAATAAAGACATCAAAGCTAAAGTAGCCAGATTCTGTAATGTATCCGTTGACTCCGTCATTGAAGCTGTTGATGTGGATACCATTTATGAGGTACCACTGAAAATGAAAAAAGAAAACCTCGACAAGGTAGTACTTTTCAAGCTCAACCTGATGGCTCGTCAGGATGTGGAGCTGACACAATGGAAAAATTTTCTTCGCAAGCTGAAAGCTCCTGTTCATGAAGTAAATATTGGCCTTATCGGAAAATATACAGAACTCCCCGATGCTTATAAATCCATCAAGGAAGCCTTTACGCATGCAGCTGCCATGAATGAATGCAAGGTTAACGTTCAGTATATCTCTTCAGAATTCATCAATGATAAAAATGTTGAAGAAAAACTGAAACCACTGCATGGAATTCTGGTAGCTCCCGGATTTGGGGACAGAGGCATTGAAGGTAAAATTACTGCCATCCAATATGCACGCACTCACAAACTTCCTTTTTTCGGCATTTGCCTGGGTATGCAATGCGCAGTGATCGAATTTGCCAGAAATGTACTGGGATTAAAAGATGCCAATTCAACGGAATTTAACCCAGACACCCCTCATCCGGTTATTGACCTGATGGAAGAGCAGAAAAAAATCATCAACAAAGGAGGCACCATGCGTCTGGGAGCTTATCCCTGCGAAATCAGCCCCGACAGCAAGGTCTCAAAAATTTACGGCTCATGTCTGATCAGCGAACGTCATCGCCATCGCTTTGAATTCAATAATCATTTCAGAGAAGATTTCAAAAAAAATGGTTTTATCCCTGTTGGATTGAATAAAGCATCCGATCTTGTTGAAATCATGGAGTTGTCCGGTCATCCATGGTTTATCGGAAGTCAGTTCCATCCCGAACTCAAAAGCACTGTGGCCAATCCCCATCCCCTCTTTGTCGATTTTGTCAGAGCAGCCATTGATTATTCAAAAAGCTGAGCTTCGCTTTCAGTTTTTGGTATCCCGATCAATGGAAAACGGGATGACAAAGTTGTTTTTTCTGCCTCTTACGGTCAAGAGATATTCACCTTCATCCAGCATACCGATATTGATGGATTGATTCCTCCCCGGATATTCCTCTTCCAACAGTGTTAAGCCACTGGAATTTGTCAGATAGACAGACGCTCCTGCTTTCATCTGAAATAAATCAAGAACAATAATTTGATTATCAGGATAAAAGCTGATTTTACCAATAATGTCTGTCTCTTTATCCTTTTCAAATTTCCGCTCTTTTGAAAGAAACTTTTTGTGCTGAACAGGAATAATTTCACTCAAAGTATCAAATCCGGCAGATGAATCTCTGTCAATTAAACGAAGCCTGATGGTATCATTATTTTGCTGATAAACCCTGAAATAATCGAGGCTGAATACTGCAGGAAAAACGGTGTTTTCATCTGGTCCGGGGCAAAACAGATTCGGACAGTTTCCTGGAATAGCCAGATTGGCTACAACCGACATGGGATAGTCAAAACGATGATATTCAACAGCAGCAGGAATATTGTTAATGAACCAGGTTACTTTGTTTTCCTCCCACAAAACACTCATGCTGATATAGATATCTTTAACCGGAGAATTCAATTTAATCCATCCGCCAGGTCTCTCCGTCATCATCGGCCCGTTATCAGCAATCACTTCACCCTGATGGACATCAAAATGCACTTTATCAGGCTCGTGGCATCGAAACTCACATACATCAATCTCCCCTTTGTGCCCGAAAAGCCAGAATGCAGGCCAGAGTCCCTGACCGTAAGGTATTTTGAATCGGCTTTCAAAAAGACCGTATTTAAAGGTAGGTTTGGAATATACCATTCCAGATGTATAGCTGAATGTTCGCAAATTGATGCCAACTGTATCCTGAATGCCATCATAATTGCAATCGGAAGTCAGAACAGCGCTGTCTTCCAGCTGAGGGTAAACTCTCAGGCTGAATGGTTCATTCCGGGCTATCAGGTTAAGTTTCCCTTCCGAAATTCCGATATTTTCAGGAGAATACAACTGTTGCTCGGAATTGCACAACAATACCCGCCCCCATGGATATTCCTTACGCCACACATCCCTGTCAAGCCCTTCATGATTAAATTCATCCGACCAGACTTTTTTTAGCTGAACATAATGATTGTTTTTCTGAAGCAAAACTACACAGGCGGGCTGAGAACCTACCTGATGAATCGAAATTAACCATGTAAGTGTGATTAACAACTTTTTCACAGCATTGCAGTTTTTTTCTACTCAGAAATAAGTCTAAGTTCTTGAATGTAAAGCAATTCTGTTTCCTTCAGAATCCAGAAATACAGCCATATACCCAATGTCTTCAGAAATCAGTTTTTTAGGTATAAGCACCTTTCCACCAGCTTCCTCCACCCGTTTAAGGTCTTCATCCAGATTGCCTGATGGTGTCGTAAAATAAATCAATACGCCATTTTCAGAAGGCTTGTAAAAAGCGGGATGATAGTTCAATGAGCCTCCTGCACCGGTCTGCTGTTCAAACCAGGGGAAAAAAGCCATCATTTCTTCTCCAAACTCCTGTTTTTCAAGACTGATGTCAAAAACCTTACTGTAAAAGCCGATAGCCCTGTCCATATCTGAAACAGGAATTTCAAACCAGCCAACCATGTTGTGTTGATGTATCATAAACTTCTTTTTAGCAAAATGCAGTGTTTCTTTTTTTGCCGCTTCGCCCCATTTTTTCCACTTTCTCAATGTATTCCACAACATCCGGTACCTTGCAGGCCGTTCCTCCCATATCCACCGAAATCTTACCGATTTTCTTCCCGACTTCAATGGCCTTTGCTTTTAGTGGCAAATAATATGTTCCGACAGCAATCAGAAACTGGTTCATGCAGTACCTCACTCGGTTTCTTTCCCGATGAATCTCATTTTCAATCTTTTTCAGAAGGCTCATTATCAGGTCAGCAGGAATATTTTCGTCTGGTGTAATGGCCAGCAGGCTGGAATATGTACTCCAGCCACTTGAGGCAATGTTTTCTTCGGGTGAGTGAATCCATTTTTCTGCCATTTCCCAGCCTTTACCACTTTCTGCGGCAGTCCATGCAACCGTATATTCGCTCAGCCAGTACCAATATGCCTTCTCTGCCCAATACTGCAGGTCTTCTTTCGTCATTTTTTCAGGCTCACAGATCATGGCTGCAAAATACATGGCATCACTGTTTCCTGTCCTGAATAATTCAATGGCCAGCGAATGGTCTTTTCGTATCTTCTTCTGCAACTTCTTCATATCCCCCACCCTGACGCCAAAAAAAGGCTCCTTGGCTCCATGTTTCATCAAGGTCTTTTTGGTTTGCTCATCTCCCATTTTTTGCAACTCATTCATCACTTCTGTTATAGTCATACTCATTTTTTATTTTTTAGAGTTTCATTGGGTTCAAAAATCAAGCCTGAATGCTGTCAAAATTTCAGTCATAAGTAACGGCAAAATTTTTGTCATTCGCCCGCTGAACAATTATCAGACGATTATGAAAAAAGGTACATTAAGTGTAAACACACAGGATATTTTCCCTATCATTAAAAAATTTCTTTATACCGATCACGAAATTTTCCTGAGGGAACTCATTTCAAATGCCACAGATGCCATTAAAAAGCTGCAGGTACTTGCTTCAAAAGGTGAGCTACAGGAAGAACTTGGCAGACTTAAAATTGAAGTTAAACTCGATAAAAAAGCCAAAACATTGTCTGTTATCGACAATGGTATTGGTATGACTGAAGAAGAAATTGAAAAATACATCAACCAGATAGCTTTTTCGAGTGCAGAAGAATTTCTGAAGAAATACGAACAAAGCAATGATAAAAACCTGATTATCGGACACTTTGGCCTCGGATTTTACAGTGCTTTTATGGTGGCCGATAAAGTTGAAATCATAACTAAATCCTACCTTCCCGATTCTCAGGCCATTAAATGGGAATGTTCCGGAAATACCGAATTCAAAATTACCGAATCCAAAAAGAAAGAAAGAGGAACTGAAGTTAAACTGCACATCGCTGATGATTCGGCTGAGTTTCTTGAAGAATATCGAATTAACGAACTTCTGAAGAAATACTGTCAGTTCATGCCTGTTGAAATTGAATTCGGCTCTGAGAAAACGACAGAGAAAACAGGTATTACCGACAAAGACGGCAAAGAAATCGAAAAGGAAGTCGAAAAACCAAAGATAATCAACAATACCAAACCCCTGTGGACAAGGCCGCCTCAGGAACTTACGGATGAAGATTATAAAAGCTTTTATGAAGAGCTGTATCCCTTTTCGCAGCCTCCTCTATTCTGGATTCATCTCAATGTGGATTACCCTTTCCACCTGACAGGAATTCTGTATTTCCCAAAAGTTACCTCCAATTTTGAACTCCAGAAAAACAAAATCAAGCTCTTTTCCAATCAGGTTTATGTTACCGACAGTGTCGATCAGATAGTGCCTGAATTTCTTACACTGCTTCACGGAGTCATTGATTCGCCCGATATTCCGCTCAATGTTTCGAGAAGTGCCTTGCAGGCTGATTCTAACGTAAAGAAAATCAGCTCATATATTATCCGTAAAGTTTCCGACAAACTTCAGGAACTCTTTAATAAAGACAGGGAAGAATTTCAGAAAAAATGGGACGATATCGACATTTTCGTTAAATATGGCATGCTGACCGAGGATAAGTTTTATGAAAAAGCAGTCTCCTTTTTCCTGCTCAAAGATGTTGACGACAAGTATTACACCTTCGAGGAATACAAAGAGCTTGTCCGCCACACACAGGAAGATAAAGATAAAAACATCGTCTGGCTTTATACAACCGACAAGGAAGAACAGATGCCATATATCGAACAGGCCAGAAAACGTGAATATAATGTCCTCTTTACCAATGAAATCCTCGATGCCCATTTCTTTAACCTGATTGAGCAAAAGTTTGAAAAAACCAAAATCAAACGTGTGGATGCCGGAGCACTGGATGAACTCATCGACAAAGGCGATAAACGTGAAAGTGTTCTAAGTAAGGAAAAACAGGATAAACTTCAGGAAATATTCAAGTCGCTTGCAGGAGAAGAAAAAAATATCGTTAAGGTGGAAGCATTATCACCTGATGATCAACCTGTTATCATCACAGAAGATGAATTTTTCCGCAGAATGAATGATATGGCAAAAACCGGGGCAGGTTTTTATGGAATGGGTGCCATGCCTCCTATGTACAACATTGTCATCAACAGCAACCATCCACTGACCAGCAAAATTGCCAATATGGAAGAAAAGGAACAACAACAACAACTGGCCCGTCAACTATATGATCTGGCAAGGCTTTCCAAAAATATCCTGAAAGGCAAAGACCTGACTGATTTCATTGAAAGGTCATTGGAAATCATAAAATAATTATTCAGCACACCTCTGCCCCGTGCTTTATTCTTTTATGCCGCCACTGTGGTGCAATTAATATCTTTAAATTTGCAAGCGGAAAAGCGGCTTTCCCTTTTCTGAAAAACAATTATCCCGGCACCCATGGTCATCACCGAACAGTTAAAACTTGCCTTCGACTATGTTCAGTTTACCGACCGTCATGTTTTTCTGACAGGAAATGCAGGAACAGGGAAAACAACATTTCTTCAACAACTTAGAAATCAGACATTTAAGAGAATGATTGTTACAGCTCCAACCGGAGTAGCGGCCATTAATGCCGGTGGAGTTACCCTTCATTCTTTTTTTCAGTTTCCATTCGGGCCATTGGTTCCTGAAATGCTGACGGATGTTTTAAACCCTGATACGCAGGTTAAAGGAAGAGCCTCTGCAAATGTCAATAAATACGTGAAGGATAAAATCCGCATTATCCGCAGCCTCGACCTGCTGGTCATTGATGAAATAAGCATGGTACGGGCCGACCTGCTCGATGCCGTTGATGAGGTTCTCAGGCGTATCAGATATAATCAGGAACCTTTTGGCGGTATTCAGTTGCTGATGATTGGCGACTTGTACCAGCTGGCTCCTGTCGTAACTCACGAAGAACGCCCATTGCTGGAAAAATATTACGAAACGCCTTTCTTTTTCAGCAGTAAAGCTTTGCAGCGAACCAATTACATTTGTATAGAACTGACCCGGATTTTCAGGCAATCCGACCAGAAATTCATTGAGATGCTCGGACAAATACGCACCAATCATATTGATGAAGATACACTTCGTCAGCTCAATAGCCGCTACTATCCAAACATTGAACAAAATCCTGAAAAAGGCTGTATTATCCTGACAACCCATAAAAACAAAGCCAATAGCATCAATCAGAACAGACTCGACTCCATCAAAAAAAAGTCTTATTTTTTCACAGCCAAAGTGGAAGGAACTTTCCCTGAAGATATTTATCCCACACTCGAAGAGCTCGAACTGAAAGAAGGTGCCCAGATTATGTTCATCAAAAATGATTCTTCTATCGAAAAGAAATATTACAATGGAAAAATTGGAATCATTGAAAGCATTGATGATGAGGGAGTCAGGGTAAAATGTCAGGAAGATGACGAAGAAATAATTGTCGGAAGAGAAACATGGGAAAATATACGCTATGAACTGGACGAGAACACAAAGGAAATAAAGGAACACGTGATTGGCCGGTTTTCTCAGCTTCCGCTCAAACTTGCTTATGCCATCACCATACATAAAAGTCAGGGGCTAACCTTCGACAAGGCTGTGATTGATGCAAAAGCGGCTTTTGCTTCCGGGCAGGTTTATGTGGCACTCAGCCGCTGCCGTACTTTTGAAGGCCTGTTTCTCAGCTCAAAAATCGATTTCAGTAGCATTAAAATTGATTCAGATGTGGTCAGTTTCAACAGGAACTTTCAAAAAAAACCGTCCCTTGAACATGAACTCCCGACAGCTATTCATGATTTTCAGAAAAAACTCATTATTGAATTATTTAATTTCAATCTTGTTGAAAAAAGACTTTCATATCTGAAGAAAATCATATCCGAACATCAGGAAAGCCTGTCCGAAAAGCTTCCTGATGAAATAATGACCCTGTTAAATGCCTTAAAAATTGACATATCAGATATAGCCCAAAGATTCCAACCTCAGCTATCTAAACTAATTGATTCCCAAGACCTTATTGAAAACAATTCCGTCCTTCAGGAAAAAATACAAAAAGCATCAGCTTATTTTCTTGAAAAGACTGACAATATTATTCAAACAGCCTCTTCCCTGGAAATTGACTCTGACAATCAAACCGTAAAGAAATCTGTCAAAGATGCTTATGAGAAATTTATTGACGAATTGTATTATAAAACGGCTTGCCTGAAAGCCTGCCTGAATGGCTTTGAATTGAAAAGCTATCTGAATATCAGAGCATTGGCTGTTTTTGAGACCGAAAAGAAAAAGACGAAAAAAACCATTTCGGAAAGCCAGACCGCTCCGAAAAACGTGCATCCCGAACTCTATAAACAACTGAAAATTTGGAGAAATCAGAAAGCTGAGGAGCTGAATGAACCTCATTACATGATACTTCCACTCAGAACGATTGAAGAAATTGCAGGAAGGCTGCCCGTTTCAATTGAAATGTTGAGTAAAATAAAAGGAATTGGCAAAAAAAAGCTTAAGCTTTACGGAATGGAAATATTCGGTATCATCAGGGAATATTGCCTGAAAAACAACATCCCTGTTGAGGATTATGAAGAGCTGAAACCCGTAAAGAAAAAAAATACCAGACAGATTACCCTTGATATGTTTCAGTCCGGCAAAAGTATCAGGCAGATAGCCATCGAACGAAACCTTACCCCCTCCACCATTGAAGATCATTTATTTGCGATGGTTAATAAAGGAATACTTGACATTCATGACCTGATGAGTCAGGAGAAAATCGACATCATCAGCCACTGGTTCAGCGTGATGAATGACTTTAGTGTCAAGAATGCCAAAAATGCACTGGGTGAAGACTTTTCCTATAATGAAATCAGGTATGTCATGAATATGCTTCAGAGCAAAGAGAAAGATTTTTAACTCAGCTTCATCATTTTTTTATTTGACCATCCATCTTCCATTTTCAATATCAATATCCTCAGAAAAAGCTTTGATATCTGTCTGGTCTGAAAAAATGATCCTGTCAGCCAATGGTTTAAGTTCTAAAAAGGAAGATTTACGGGGATGATCTCCGCTGACATCAATTAAAAGAAACACAGCCGGAACCACAAATTTCCTCAGGCTGATAGATTCGCATATAATAAATTCATTTTCATTTACTTGCATAAAAAACTCCTGAAAAGCATCCTTTACGAATTTATCTTCTGAACGTATATAATAAACTTTCCCTGCTCCAGCGAGCAACATTTTTGAGGTGTCCTTTAATCCTGTTAAATCTTTTTCTTCAAATATCTCATATTTTTCAACCAGCTGTTTTTCGTGATAACCATGAAATAATTCATCACCACTTTTCACAGAGGTCAGTTTCAAACCAATTATATTGTAATTTACTGATAGTCTTTTTATTATTTCACATATCAGGGTAGTCTTGCCAACATGGCGTCTGCTGCCACCTACAATCAGCAGATTTTGGTAATAAGGCAGTTTCTCCATTTACTTCTCGTTTTGAATTTTAATATCAAGGTCAACATACCCGGAATCATTCCCATGTAAAGAAAGCACCTTCAGGATGCCAAGCCGGAAGTCGGAGGTCGAAAACATCCAGTATTTATTTTCCTGTAAATCAATAATTTCTTTCGGATTGTAAAAGTCAGCCTGATAGAGCAACAGGCTGTCTGTTTTCAAATGCTGGAATTCATTGTCGGAAAGGTTAATTTTTTTAAAGATTACTTTATTTCGTATCATCCAGTTTTCTGGACGATAAACAGGTGTTGCGCCTGAAAAAACATCTGCCTCAACCTTTGAAGCCAGACTACCCAACAGGTATTTATTCCGGTAAAAATAATAGAAAAACTGCACATCGGCTTGCTTGTTATAGGCTTCTTCCAGGTTCAAAACTGAAAACTGGTTACCATTCATTGACAGAAAGCTTTTTCCATCTTCATGAAAACGTGCCGATAATCTGACATTAGTGAATTCTGTCAAAGGATTAATATCCGGATTTGCTTTTTTAAGTATAACTGACTTTTCAGCAAATTTATCCAGACTGTCTCTGGCATATATAATAAGTGTATCACTCTCATTATCAGACTTGTAAAAAATCAGATCAAAGACAAAAGATGTGAGGCCTTCAGAAAAGGAAGTATCAACAAGCTGATATTCAAGATTATTTTTGAGCTTTACCTGGAAGTATTTCAAAATGTTTTTCGATTTGACTTCAATGCTGAGAAGGATGGGTGTTCCGACTGCCCATTCCCTTGCCTGATATTCCTTCCATGAATTGCTTTCAAACACATTGATTTCGGGCATTTGTTCAATCAAATCATCCGGATGGCAATTGACAAGTAAGAAAATGAATGCAAAAACAAGTAATTTAAAAACATTTCTCATGCCTGTGCATAAGCAAAGATCATGAAAATCTTAAAAGAGACCGGTTATGCAGGGACAGTTTTATTTCTGTACCGGTTGACCGAACCTGAACCTGAAAAATCCTCCGGCAAATGATAAATGAGGAGTATTCTGTGAGAAAAGAGTTACCAGATCCCGGGTTGCAAAACCAACCTCCATCCCATTATCAGCCAGAGAAAAAACAAATCCGAGAGGGATATTCAGCCCATAATTGCCACCCATTTGCATCCCTGTTGATATCTGAAGCCATTTAAAAGGGCTCAGTTTACCACCTATCCCGATAATGGTCGTTTCAGGATTACCACTTGCATCATTTTGAGGAATATAGAGATTTCCGCCAACTTCAACCCAATCTTTAAGCTGAATGGAAGCCCCGAATCTGATATTGGTAGGCAGTTCAACCTTAATTTTATCCAGACCATGCCACTTGAATACACCGTCTCCTTCAAACAGCTTTGGCGATTCCATAAAGATGTTATAGCTGTTATATCCCTCTGATTCCCAGCAATAAAAGAAAGTGTCCATGGCTTCATACACATTTCCGTTCCACGTAATGGAGCCAATATCATTCATGGCGAGAGCCACTTTAATGGTATTAAATATCTTAACCGTAACGCCAAGATCAAATCCAAAACCATGTCCGACTGAGATAAAACCAGAATCATAAATCCGGGAAGGAGATTGAGCGGTGCCATAATCAACCCCAAAAACAGGAGACAGCGAAGTATAAACCCTGAGGCCTTCAGGCTTTCCGTAAACATCAAACTGTCCATAGCCCTGAAGATATTTAACTCCGGCACCGGCATATATTTTAATCATGTCGGTATTGAAAACATTGAGACCAACGCCAAAATTATATTCCCTGTACCAGCTGCCCGATATCCGGCATCCTTTATACAAATCGCCATAATAACGGGGTTTTGTGGCATAACCTATCGTATCCCCGTGATTGTCAACCCCAATTGAATCAAAATATTTGTTGTAGTGGTATCCGCAAAACAGTAAATCAGCAAATTCAGGAGTCAGGTGAAAGTTGCCGATTATTCTTTCCCTGACAGCAAAAGCATAACCCCCAATCTTTGGATGCTGATAGGAAAAGTTCAGTGTACTGATATCGGCATTCATCGACAAGCGGTGGTTGGAAAAATTCTGTGCTGCGGTCATTTTTTCTTCCATGCAAAAATGCCTTTCCTTAAAACTGAATACTTCATTAATCAAGGTTTTTTTACAAACAGCATCAGAGTAGATGGAAGACCCCAGTTCCAGAAAACTTAAATTAATCGATTTGTCATTTCTAAGCCAGCCAAGATTGGCAGGATTAACTCCAAGACATTGATAATCTGTCAGATAAGTAACCGGAATAGCTGAACCTGAAGCAGTAAAGCCACTCAAATCGATCTGTGCCTGAGCCGGGATTATAAAGAAAAATAATCCCATTATAAGAATTAAAAAATCCCTCATCATTTTTAATTTTTAAATGTTAAAGAAAATTTTCAAGCACAAAAATAATTAATTTTAAATAATTAAAATAAATTATTAATTTTTTATTTATTTTATTTAGACTTAATTTAATTTATTTGCAATATATAATTCATGAAAAACATTTATTATATTGATTATCAATTATTAATAAATGGTATAATTTATGCAAAACAGCTGTCAATTAAACAAATTCTAATTTATGAACAATTCCATCTTCACATTAGATAAACCTGAAAACGAGAGAGTTAAAGAATATAAGCCAGGAACCCCCGAACGTAAAGCATTAATATCAGAGCTCGGGAGAATGAGCAATGAGGTACTTGATATACCTCTCATTATTGGCGGGAAAGAGATACGTACAGGAAAAACAGCCAAAGTTGTCATGCCACACAATCATCAGCACATACTTGCCAATTATCATCAGGCAGGGGAAAAAGAAGTGGAAATGGCAATAGAATCAGCCCTGCAAGCTCATGAAGTGTGGAGCAATATGTCGTGGATTGAGCGGATTTCAATCAGCCTGAAAGCAGCAGAGCTCATTGCAGGGAAATACCGTGCTACCATCAATGCAGCTACCATGCTCGGACAAAGCAAAAATGCCTATCAGGCCGAAATCGATGCAGCATGCGAAACTATTGATTTTCTAAGGTTTAATGCCTATTACATGAGTCAGATTTATCACGAACAACCACATTCGGAAACCGGAATTATCAACCGTATTGAATACCGTCCACTCGAAGGATTTGTTTTTGCTGTCAGTCCTTTTAATTTTACTTCCATTGCTTCCAATCTGAACATGGCGCCTGCCATTATGGGAAATACACTGATCTGGAAACCTTCCTCTGCCTCCATCCTGTCAAATTATTACCTGATGAAGATTTTTATGGAAGCCGGACTCCCCGGGGGTGTTATAAATTTCCTCCCCGGCTCAGGTTCGTTGATTGGCAAAATTGTTTTGAAACACAAAGACCTCGCAGGCATTCACTTTACTGGTTCCAGTGCCACCTTTAATCAGTTGTGGAAAAACACGGCAGATAATATTCAGCACTACCGGTCATATCCAAGAATAGTCGGTGAGACGGGTGGAAAAGATTTTATATTTGTTCACCCCTCTGCCGGAACTGACGAGGTAGCCACTGCCATCGTCAGAGGGGCATTTGAATATCAGGGGCAAAAATGCTCTGCCGCTTCGAGAGCCTATATCCCTGAATCATTGTGGCCTGAAATTAAAGCCAAAACAGGCGAAATGATAAGTGAAATCCGTGTCGGTGATGTAACAGAATTCGGGAACTTCATGAATGCTGTCATTGACGAAGCTTCTTTTGATAATATTGTCAGTTACATTGAATATGCACGTCAGTCCAATGAGGCAGAAGTTATTTTTGGCGGAAAATATGATAAATCAAAGGGATATTTTATTGAACCCACCGTTATACTGACCTCTAATCCACATTTCAAATCCATGGAAGAAGAAATTTTTGGTCCGGTCATGACGATATATGTTTACAAAGATGAATTATTTGATGAAACGCTGCATTTGTGTGACCAGACATCACCTTACGGACTGACCGGCTCTGTATTTTCCAATGACAGAAATGCCATGATCCATGCCTGCCGGGTTTTACGCTATGCAGCAGGTAATTTTTATTATAATGACAAACCCACCGGAGCAGTGGTCGGACAACAACCTTTTGGAGGCGCAAGGGCATCAGGGACCAATGACAAGGCAGGAAGCTACCTGAACCTGCTGAGATGGACAAATCCCAGAACCATCAAGGAAACTCTTATCCCTCCTACCGATTTTAAATATCCGTTCATGAAAGAAGGGCGTTGCGGAGATAAAAAAGTGTAATAATCTGTTGAAGATCAATGAAAAAACAGGTAAGCTACCCACACAGCCGTAATCATTCCGATTAAATCGGCAGTCAGGCCGGCACCCAGCGCATAACGTGTTTTTTTTATACCAATTGACCCAAAATACAGGGCTATGATATAAAAAGTAGTATCGGATGTTCCCTGAAAAATGCAGGAAAGCCTGCCGGCAAAACTATCAGGGCCAAATGTTTTCATGGTTTCGAGCATCATCCCCCTTGCCCCGCTTCCGCTCAGCGGTTTCATGAAGGCTGTCGGCAAAGCATCGACAAAATCGGTATTAAATCCAAGTGATGAAAAAACCCAGGCCACTCCGTCTGTAAAATATTCCATGGCACCTGATGCCCTGAAAACACCTATCCCCACCAGGATAGCAACAAGAAAAGGGATAATTTTAATTGCCACATTAAAGCCTTCTTTTGCCCCTTCGATAAAAGATTCCCAGACATTGACTTTTTTAAACAATGCCATTGAAATAAAAGAAATGATAATGACAAACAGCAGCATATTGCTCAGCAGCGAAGAATAGGTATTAAGCTTGTCATCGGGTAAAGATGAAAAATAATAAAGCAACCCGGCAATAATGGCGATAATACTTCCGAGATAAAGCAGTACAACTTTATTGAAAAGATTGATTTTCTGTATGATAGAAACTACAATAATGCCTGTGGTTACGGAAGCAAAAGTGGAAATGAGAATAGGAATAAAGACATCCGAAGGGTTCACAGCACCCAGCTGAGCCCTGTAAATGATAATGGTAATCGGGATGACGGTCAAACCTGAAGCATTGAGAATCATGAACATGATCTGTGAATTGGAAGCAACATCCTTATCTTTGTTAAGCTCCTGAAGTTCGTTCATCGCCTTGAGACCCAGCGGAGTAGCAGCATTGTCGAGCCCGAGCATATTGGCTGTAATGTTCATCAGCATGGAGCCATGAACGGGATGATTTTTGGGAACCTCAGGAAAAAGCTTGTTAAAAAACGGACTGACGATGCGAGCCAATATATTGACAGCTCCTCCTTTTTCTCCGATTTTCATGATGCCGAGCCATAAAGTCATGATGCCCGTCAATCCGAGTGAAAGTTCAAAACCGGTTTTAGCCATTGAAAAAGCATTGTTCATCAGCGCAGTGAAAATGCCGGTATCGCCCAGAAATAAAAGTTTGACAATCGCTACAACAAAGGCAATCAGAAAAAAAGCTATCCAGATGTAGTTGAGAATCATTGTATTGAATCAGTAGTTATTCTGAAGCAATATTTTTGAAAACTTAAAACCGAACCTTAAACACTCATAAGGATCAATAGCCAGCATTAATACTTTTTCGGCAAATGTAAGATACCTGTCTTTAAGCATAATTCCCTTGACAAAAAAGATTCCTTCTCCCAATAACATTCCACCTAAAGGAGTGATAATCATATCATTAATACTCGGACGCTGGATGGAAGAAGCCACAAAATATTCATACATGGCGGAATTCAGGGCAGATAAACCGAGTGATGGCAGAATTTTACCTCCCCTGTTACGGCTGGCCAGATAGGTCAGAGAGCCCATATAGGGATGCACCATGTAATTGAAAGTCCAGTGATCTTCCTCCCGCTGAGGCCACATGGTAAAGCTCTGTTCGATATGTTTCCAGCTGATTTTACTACCCCAATCCTGATCAGTTGTTCTGAGATAAAGATAAAAATGACCAGCAAGGCTTGATGAAAACATAACAGCACTGGTATATAAAAACCGGTTAAAGGGGTGCAAATATGCGGATGAATATGCTTTTGTGATGTTCTCCTTAGAAATTCCGGCAGAATCGACTCCTCCATCAGGAATATATTGATTCCTGGCTGGCTGAGCTTTTAAAGTACCCACGCATAAAAGAAAGAAAAAAGAAATTACTATGATTTCTTTGCAGACTTCACAGATTTTCATTGGCAAAAAAAATTGTTAAAGAACACTGAAAGCAGTATTACTGTTTTTATTTTTCAACGTAAATATTGTAAGCGCCATTGGTAGATAAGTCAGCCGACAAAACGAGGGTCTGTTCTCCGTTCCCGTCATCAATAGACAAGGCACAGGTATTAGGCGGAATGCTTCCTTCATTGTTGGCATAAAGAATTACATAGTTGTATCCGTAATTACTGAGTGTATAGCTAATGGCTTTTTTATCAGCAGTCAGCGTATAACCAGATAAAATAACGTTTCCATTGACCACAAGGGTTACATTATCGTCATCAATCGTACCTGAATCCCAGACATAAAAAGTAACATTACGGCTTTTCACATAAACCGTTCCCTGCACGTCAACGGTTCTGCCATCATAGGTAGTTGGCACGGTTGGATCTTCCTCCACTACATACAAATAGTCGGAAAAACAGGAAGACATGGCCAATCCCATGACAACAGCGATAATTAAATAAAGATTTTTCATTATTATTAAGTTTAAATTTTGAGCAAAGATAGTCATTCAGAAAGAATGGCAAATTTTTTATTTGAATATAAAAGTCCGTTTCAAATAGCTCTGGAATTAAACCATCAGGAATTTCAATAACTCCATTTTTTTGTATAAGGATTATAAAAATCGAGGCCGATTTTAAAGGTATAATCTGCTTTTGAAAGGTTGTTGTCAGAAGTTACCGCATAAAGTCCGAGACGAAAAAATAAGTCTCTTATGCGAAAAATCCTTTCAATACCGCCAAACATTTCGAAATGAGTAAAATTATCTTCAGGAATCAAGAGAGTGCCGGCACCGCCAGCAATATCAATTTTTAACCAGTTTACAAGCGGAATCCGGTTGGTCAGTGAGCCTTCGAAATGATGAATGAAAGCTGCCTGAAAGAAAGAATTAGGGGTAAGAAGGGTTGGTCCCAAAAGCTGAAAAGAGTTGAGCGGATCGGAAAAAAATCCGGCATCTGAGCCTCTGAAATATTTGTATTCAAGTAGCCGCAGATTCTTTTTATTGTAAAATGAACCAGCTGTTGCCTCCCACCTGAGGGTTCCCCGGTGAGCAAACTGAATATATTGTTTCCCTGTAATTTCAAAGTATCCGAAATTGACTTCACTGCCGAACAATCCGGGTAATCCTTTCCGCCACACCAGTTGTAACATCGGATAATCGTCTCCTATGATGACTTTTCTGTTGTTTTTGATATAATATTTCTGCCCGAATCGGTACAGTATATTCAGCCTGATTTCCGATTTGATATAAGGAATAAAATCAACAGGTTTGTTGATTTCACCAAAAATGGTATCCGACCATTTATCCTGTTTCATGTTCAGGATGGGTGTCTGTTTGGAAAAAGTAAAACTCAGCTCTGCAAAAAGCCCGTTAATAATTTCAAGGCGTTGAAAAACAGCAGCTTTCTGTGTTCTCACATAATTGCTTCGGGAGAATATCTGAGCAAAGGAAGCATAATTGTTGATCCAGTCGTAATAATCACCTGCCCTGAGAAAGGTACGGCCAAAACGCAGGGGAAGATAGGTCAGTCCGGCACCAAGTTTCCCCCGTATATCCTGATTTCTGAATCCATAATCAATATAGGATTCTGTTTCAAGTGTATAGCCATTTTTAAAATCCTGGTTATAGTAAACAGGTAATCTATGGCGGTATCCTCCTATTCCGAAAGGATTTATTTGCGAAACAATACCTTCAATAAATATCTGATATCCTTTATAATGATTGCTTCTGCCAAACCCAAACAATGGCGACCACCAGCGGAAAATATTGTATGCCGAGTCCTTTTTATCAAGGTATTCATCGCTGCTGTAATACCTCATGATGGAATCGCTGCGGCTGATGTAGCTGAGTTCCTCATCTTTGAGTGTAACAGGTCTTTTCGCATTCCAGAATGAAGAATCTTTATCGAAAGCATCCACAGCAAAAATTTTCATTTCATTGGGTTTGAATTTTCTTGCAAATGGCTGGTTTATCACATAGTCGGTATGGGTGATGCGGGTGTTTCCAAGAATATAGGAACTGCCCTCCGAAATGGTATAAATCATTTCCCGTCTGACAGGCAGGTAAAAAGAATCAATAATTTTTTCATAATTCTGAATGATCCTGTATTCCCTGACATTTTTCATAGCTGCCCTGTTGATGGTCAGGTCAACGGAAATCAGGGCAAAAGTGCTGTCTTCAATAAAAACAATACCTGAAAAAAGCGGCTCCGTTTTAAACAGGGGAATTACTTCAATCTGGTATATCAGACGATTATCATCCGAATAAAATGAACCGGCAAGCCGGAAACGGTAATTCAGCCCGGCATTATAGGCAAGTGGTGAAATGAGAGGCTTTTCACAAATGAGCGGATATTCAATCAGGTTGTTGTAAAAATCAAAGAAGCAGGAATTGAGGTCTTTAAATAGAAGCAGGTCATTTTCGGGATAACGGGAATCGGGAGCGATTGTTGACGGGCCGTATGAAAACTCAGCACTTACATTGACACCCATCGGAACCTCTTTGTCGGTATAGTCGTGGTAGGCAAGATAATACTCCCTGACCGTAGCCGGTTTTTTGTAAAAAGTTTCTGAGATGGATTCTATCAGATTAAGTTTTTTTTCTCCGGTTTCAGCCTGCAGTTTTTTTAATTTCTCCGATAAAACCGTGTCTGCTTTCATCAGAGAATCCATCTGAGGATTTTTACTGATGCGTTCAAGTGATGATTTGATATAGGTTTTACAGGTATAGCTTTCAATCATTTTGAAATATTCAGGGCGTTTTTCCCTTGCCGCCTGCATGATTTTCCTTGCCGGGTCTTCCCTGTCGGGTGAAATGACTACTTCCGAAGTAGCATAAGCCGAGACTGCCAAAGCAACGTTAAGCACCAAAGGTTTTACATCGGAAACTGTAATTGATTTTTCAACAGTTTGATAACCTATATAGCTGAATATCAATGTATAATTTCCACTTTTAAGTTCGAGGAAATAATTTCCGTTCAGGTCGGCTGCCACACCGTAAGTCGTGTTTTTCACATAAATATTGGCATAAGGCAAAGCACTTCCACGCTCATCGGTAACTTTTCCTTTTACTATTCCGGCATGTAAGGAAAAACAGGAAAATAACAGCAGGGATAATATTAAAATTGAGCTGAAGCCTTTTCTATTCATAGTAATATCCGAGACGCAAAAATCCTGTATTTGTTACAATATTTTAGCAGTAATGATTAATTTCAGGAAAGCCTGATATTATTATTTCTGCATGCATTTTGCAAATTATAGGGAAATTAAAAAAAGAAAATGAGTGGATATATCGTATTGATGATCATTGTTTTGATTCCAAGTTTTATTGTGAGCAACCGTTTCCGTTCAAGGATAAAAAAATATACTCAGATGCCGCTTTTCTCCGGACTCACCGGAAAGGAAGTGGCAGAAAGAATGCTCGCTGACCATGGGATATACGATGTCAATGTGGTAGTAACCAACGGAATACTGTCGGATCATTACAATCCCCAGACAAAAACAGTCAGTTTAAGCAAAGATGTATATTATGGCCGGAATGTAGCAGCCGCTTCCATTGCCGCTCATGAATGCGGGCATGCCGTCCAGCACGCCACAGCCTACAGCTTTCTTCAGATGCGGTCAGCACTGGTCCCGGTTGTTACTTTCAGCTCTCAGATAATTACATGGGTGATTCTTGCCGGAATTATCCTGATTAGCTCGTTTCCGCAGATCATGCTTGCCGGAATCATTTTGTTTGCCATCACCACATTGTTCAGTTTTATTACCCTTCCTGTCGAATTCAATGCCAGTCACCGTGCCGTACAATGGATCGGAAACTCCGGAATTGTTACTTCACAACAGGAAACAGCCGTGAGAGACGGACTTAAATGGGCCGCCATGACTTATGTGGTTGCTGCCCTTGGCTCTCTTGCCACCCTGATTTATTATATCATGATTTTCCTCGGCAGCCGCGATTAATCATATTTCTCGTTGCTGATTACCTCGAGTTTTGAGGTTACATCTTCATACACCTTTTCCATCAACACAGGATGCTCTATGTAATAGTTCATGCTTTTCACAAACTTTTCCCTGCTGACCCCGTGTTTCTTTAAGATGGCAAAATACAAATCATGATTGTAAATATCGAAACTATCGGCAGAAACCGGTAAATGCTCAGTGCCTGCCTCAGCTAAATGAATATCAACCAATAAATCAGACATTTTTGCTGGTTTGATGATTCCTGAAGGAACTGTATTTTTATTCCACCTTCCTGTACACGATAACAGCAAAAGAAATATCAATAAAACTAAAAAGTTTGGTTTCACGGTCATGAGTCAATAAAATTCAGCCTGCAAATTAAATAATTTATTGCGGTGAGATGGAAAAAATATATTTTAGTTGCCATAACTATCTGCCGAAAAATGAATATTGACGCATATTTTAAGTTAAAAGAAGAAGTCGGGGAACAGGTAAAAATTGTTGCCGTTTCAAAAAAACAACCCGATGAAAAAATCAGGACACTGATAGAAGCAGGACATCCGGATTTTGGAGAAAACTATGTTCAGGAACTTGTCAACAGACAGGAAAAATTCAGCTCATATCCGGTAAACTGGCATTTTATCGGCCATCTTCAGTCAAACAAGGTGAAATTCATCGTACCTTTTATCCACCTGATTCAAAGTGTTGACAGCCTTAAATTGCTGATGATCATTAACAAAGAGGCAGAAAAAATTAACAGGGTAATCGATTGCCTGCTGCAAATTCACATTGCACAGGAAGAGACAAAATTTGGGCTGAACCAAGAAGAAGCCATTGTTCTGCTCGAAAGTCAGGAATATAAGAGTCTTAAAAACATCAGAATTACAGGATTGATGGGAATGGCTTCCTTTACCAGTCAAAAAGAACAGGTTAGAAAAGAGTTCAGAATGCTCCGAAGGTTTTTTGAGCAAATTAAAAAAGACTATTTTGCCGACAATCCTGAATTTAAGGAAATTTCAACAGGCATGTCGGACGACTATCAGATTGCTGTTGAAGAGGGAAGTACGATGATACGGATCGGAACTTTGATTTTCGGAGCAAGAAATTATCAGAATCACTGATGCTGAGCCCTTGTTTGGGCCAGCAAACCACAGGCTGCCTGTATATCCTGCCCCCTTGAGGCACGCAAGGTGGTGATAATACCTTTGCTGTTCAGGGCATTCATAAACTGCTTAATCAATTGATCATCAGGACTTTTATAAGGGACTCCCGGCACTTCATGAAAACGGATCAGGTTGATACGGCAACGAATCCCATCTAACAAACGTGCAAGTTCATTGACATGTTTCCGGCTGACATTCAATCCGTCAAAAAGGATATATTCGAATGAAATTCTGCGCTGGCGACCGAAGTCATAAGCCTTGATCAGCTTAATGATTTCCCGGAGCGAATATCTCGACTGCATGGGCATCAGCATGGCACGCTCATCTTCAAAAGGACTGTGAAGGCTGACCGCCAGATGGCAGTTGCTCTTCTCAATAAATATTTTCATACCGGGAATAATACCAATGGTCGAAACGGTTATTCTGCGGGGACTCCATGAAAAACCCCATTCACTTGTCAGAATCTCAAGGCTTTTCATGACGTTTGTCAGGTTGTCAAAAGGTTCGCCCATCCCCATATACACCAGATTGGTCAGTTGCGGAAACTCAGGAATGCTCACCATCTGATTGAGTATTTCATGCGTTTCCAGTTGTCCCTGAAATCCCTGCTTCCCTGTTGCACAAAACACACAGCCCATCTTACAGCCTATCTGTGACGACACACACAATGTGTGGCGATCGTTATCAGGAATATAAGCCGACTCAATGGCTTTCCCCTTCCCTGCCTGAAAAAGATATTTTTTTGTTCCGTCTGCTGAACCCTCAAAGGTAAGCGGTGGTATTTTTCCTATGGTATAATTTTCCTTCAGCAATTCACGGAAAGATTTTGGCAGGTTGGTCATTTCATCCATGCTGCTGATATTTTTCCGGTACAACCACTGGCAAATCTGAGTGGCGGTATATCGGGGCATTTTATATGCCGATACCACCTCCTCAATTTCCTTCAGGTTCTTTCCAAATAAAGCTTCCGGCATACTGACCATGTTAGATGCTTATTTTTCCTTCGAAAACCCTGACAGCCGGGCCGGTCAGATAAACCTGTACAAAACGTTCAGGCGTCCTGATGAAGCTTACCTCCAGCAATCCCCCCGGTGCATGAACCCGGAAGTGCTGTTCAGCTTCTGTTTTTCCCTGCATGATGCTGAAGGCAATGGCCGATGCCACTGAGCCTGTCCCGCAACTCAGGGTTTCGTCTTCCACCCCTCTCTCATACGTTCTGATTTTAAAACTATCATTATCAACAACTTGTATAAAATTCACATTCACCCCATTTTCTGCAATGCTCTTATTGTAGCGAAGTTTACGTCCTTCTTCAACCACATTAAGGTCCTGGAGATTTTCCACACCGATGACCAGATGAGGAGAGCCACTGTCGATCAGGAAATAGTTTTTCAATTCCGAAATTCTGGTCACATCCGACATCCTCAGCCTGATCCGATCAGCTGATATTTCTGCCTGATGGACACCATCCACGGCAATAAATTCCGTTTTTTCATTCTCTAAAAGGCCAAGTTCAGCAGCAAAAGCCACCGTGCATCTTCCCCCATTTCCACACATTGTGCTTTCAAAGCCATCGGCATTAAAATACCGCATCTGAAAATCAAAATCAGCATGATTCTGTAAAAGAATGAGTCCGTCAGCACCAATACCAAACCTCCTGTGGCAAAGATTCCGGATCAACTGATGATCTTCAGCCGGAAAATGTAACATTCGGTCGTCAATCAAAATAAAATCGTTCCCCGTTCCGTGATACTTGAAAAAAGATAACTGCATGAAAATGAATTTAAGTGCAAAATTAAGCATTTTCGTTGATCTGATATGCGGATTAAAAACGCTCTGAATGAAGGAATTGATGTTTTTCTTTTACTAGTGATGAGTGTTGGGTAAAAAGTGATGTGTGATGGGTAATGGGATCACTGTCCAGGATTTTCGTGCCTGGTGAAAACTGCCTGATGCCTGCTTTTTGATAGTCAGAATTCCTTCTTTTATCTGATTAATATCAGACCAGAAATTCAAAAAACCAAATCGGGACTGAGAGGGCGAAGCTATGGGGAAGGAATAATGAAGTGAATAAATAATGTCTTAGCTTCTGAATTAACCGGATAAAAATTGAATAAAGCCTTCAGGAAATAAATCTGAAAACATGTAAAAAAGCAGAAATAAATAAAGAGGTGAGTATGCACACATTAAGACATAGCTTTGCCACACATTTGCTGGAAAATGGAACTGATTTAAGGTATATACAAAGTCTTTTAGGACATTCCGGTTCAAAAACCACTGAAATTTACACACACATTACAACAAAGGGATTTGAACAGATTAAAAGTCCTTTAGATAATTTGTCAGTATGAAAAATATTTTTAATTTTGCCATTAAATGTAAGTAAACATAATTTTTATGGAGGAGGAATATTCAAGTAAAGTAAAAATATACGCAATATTGCGTATATCCAATCGTTGTATGCCATGCAATAAAGAGAAAATAAAAACGTTACTTCATTTAATTAACAACTTAAAAGAAAATAATTATGAGCACAACCCCTATTTCATGTATTTCAAAAGAGCCATTCACAAAACTCGAAGAATCTGGTACGGCTTCCATCCTTAATTATAATCTACCACAACAAACTATTTATCCTGCCAGTAGTATTGTAAGGTTAGATATTATTGAAGATTCATTCAAAGAAGAGTTTAAAGCGGAACCGACAGAGCATTTTTGGAGAAATATTGGTGATATTTCTATAGAGCAAGCAAAAGTTAAGATTGAAGATGATTTTATACAAGCATCGGATACACCATTTGTTGAAAATCCCAAAATGCTTATCAGTACTGATGCTATTAAACGTGAAGTTATAGATGAGACTCAAAAAACTTTTGTTGGAAGTGTTGACCTTGATAAAATTGCAACACAAGTTGCTGAGAATAAGAGAAGACCAATTATTGAAAAAAATCTATTTGGGAAAGTTTTTACAAGATTTTTAACCAAACCCGCAGTAGTACAACCAAGAATTTCATTAATATTTCAATTTAAAATGTCCTCATATTTAGGAGACTATGGTGCAGGCCGAACAATAAAGACCTTCAGCTTACTACCCGGTGAAAAATCTACAATAACCATTCGGGACTTTACTCATAGAGAAGAAACAAAAAAGCGTTCTGAAAGTGTTCTGGATTCTTTTAGTGAACATACAGTCAATGAAATACAATCTTATATAGAAGAAAAAAATCAAAGAAATTTTCAGATAGCAGGAGCAGTTAGCGCAAGTATGGAGTATAAAACTTCTGCTAATCTTGGTATTCCTCTGGGTGATTTTACGTTAGGCGTAGGTATGAGTAGTGGCTTTTCAATGAATGGTTCCATAAGTTCTGCATTACAAACGCAAACTGAAACCCTTAAAGGGGCAACCAGTTACCAGGTGCAGCAAGCCGATTCGTTGAGGGAAATTGAGGTAAATACAGAAACATCATCAACAGTAATTTCGGAAACAGAACAAACAATTGTCCGAGAACTTGAAAATATTAATAAAAGCAGAGTTCTAAATTTTGTTTTTCGTCAACTACTTCAAGAATTTGTTACTATAACTTATTTAGAAGATGTAAACATAATGTTTACAAATGGTTACCCTGAAAAAACCAGGATTGTAAAACTTAATCAGTTAGATGAGCTACTCTCGCAAGTATTAAACAATGAAAGTATTAATGAAGTAAGAAACTTTATATACCTGCAATTATGCAGTATATTTGATTATACTGGAACTCGCGTCTCGTTTATTGAAAAAGTTGATGAATCATTGGTAAACTGTATTACAGGTGAAGGTGATAAAGATGTAAGCTATGTGCGAAAAAAGAAAGGCTTAAGCCAAACCTATAATGATAAATTTACAGTTCCAGGTATTATCATGGACGTTACAAACCGCACGATTCGTACCAGTGCAGTTGTAGTTGATGCCTTGCTAGGTCAAGGAGAAGCATTGGATTGTTATAACATGAAACTTCAGAACTCGGCCACCCAGTTAGCTGATCTGGATGTTCAGAAAATGCAACAAATGCTTGACACTGTTAATGGCATTGACGATCCAATCAAGAAAGCAGAACTGTACAAAAAGGTGTTTACAGAATGCTGTGATGTACCGCAAAGTTGTGATTGCTACAATTGCAATTCTTCAACCGATACAACAGCTTAAATTTAATAGAAAAGCAGTAGGGATGCTTATCATTTCTGCTGTTTTTCTTTTTATTAATTTTTAAATAATAGAAATATGAGCATAAAAGATTTTAAAAACCCTTGGGCAAAAGGGGGAAAATACTACAAACAAAATGCATTGCAAAATAATGTACTTGAAAGTGATGATTTATCAGGTGTAGAATCAGGAGCATTTTGTTCTACTGGAACTATTGAGTTTAAAGATTTAACAGAATCTGACCTTGCTAAATTCAGAGTTATCCCTGAAGAAGGTTCAAATTTTATTATTCCTACAGCCAATAGTTCTTATGATGGTGATGGCTTTTATTTTAAAAATTGGACTCATGATAAATACTGGTACAAAGTTTCAGGAGGAAGTTCGGTTACCATATATTATAAGGATGGTAAAATTTATACAAAAGCTGATATAAGCAGTACATGTAAATTTATTGCTGAATCTTTAGGTAAATATTACAAAGTTGGCTGGGAGCCAAAAACTAAACCACATAATACAAAAAACCCCTTTGATCGTGAATAAAAGAACTAAAATTGGGTTAGTTAGCTTGATATTTATCTTTTTATTTCCTATTGCAGTCATTACTGGAGTTAGAATATTATTTTGGCCTAAAGACGGTATATCTCAAAGATTTCCTTACTACACGACACATTTTTCTAATTCGCTAGTACAAAGTAATTTTGAAAATGTTAAAATTGGCTGGACAATAGAATCTGTCGAAAGAACAATAGGCAAGCCTTTTAGCTATGATAAACATAGTTACAGTTTGAGTGAAGTGCCTTTCTCTTTCTCTGCTAAGTATACCAAATACAAAAAAAATTGGCTAATAAATTATGCTTCCTTTTTGTTTATTGTTCATTACAATAGTGATTCCGTAGTGGTTTCAATAACTAAAACATGGATTTATGATTAAAAACATAGTTTTATTAAACCAACTATATATTAAAATTTGTAAGGTATGAAAAAATTATTTATTGTATACTTAATATATTGCATTTTACCAATATCTTCATGTGGTCAATTAAGTAATACTTTTTGTATAAGTTCCAAAGATATATCAAATGACAGTATATCTCTCATAAAAAGGAACTCCTTTGATGATACTTTAACTATCCCCACACCAAAACTTGATTCTGGGTTAGTTGGGGCATATTCTGGTACTATTCAAAAATTGTATCAGCATAAACAAAGAAATCTTAAAGATTTTATTAGAAACATTATTGTTTTAGTCGATGGTGTTGAAAAAATTTGTATTCAAGATAGCATAATTATTTTATATCTTATTCAAAATGACAGCATAAGCTATTTCATTGATGCAGGCTTGTTAAATTATTCATGGCAATATTATTATTTTCATGATATATATTACTCTTTTTTTTCGTACCCACAAATAAATGGAGTTACAGTTTATCTAAACAATGAACAATTTACTATTTTAACTCAATCTGGAGATTTTGATGAAATTTACACAGAGGAAAATGTTTTAATGAGAAAGTATTACATTTTTGGTTTAGATTATTCTGAGCTTTACATTAATGATAATGGTTTGAAGTGTATTTATATCAATGAGGGCAAAATGATTGCGAAAAACAATTGTTTAAATGAATTTATTCTAAAAACAAGTGAATAGAATAAGCACGGCATACAACACGCAATAAAAAACATAGGGCGGAAATTGCTAAATTTGAACGACATAACTTTTATTAAACGGCTTGGTAGCTTGACAGATAGGTGCTTCGAAATGCCCTACGTTTCTTATTGCCAAACGTTACCA
>JAAYUY010000121.1 GCA_012517435.1 Sphingobacteriales bacterium
CTCCGTGCCTCCGTGTCTCCGTGGTGAAAAAAACTTAACCACCAAGACACTAAGACACTAAGAAAATAAATTTAAGAAATTAGAACTACATTAATATAAAACCTCCGTGCTCCTCCGTGTTCTCTGTGGTAAAAAAAACTCCGCGCCTCCGTGTCTCCGTGGTGAAAAAAACTTAACCACCAAGACACCAAGACACTAAGAAAATAATTTTCAGAAATAAGAACTACATTAATAATAAACCTCCGTGCTCCTCCGTGCCCTCTGTGGTAAAAAAAACTCCGTGCCTCCGTGTCTCCGTGGTGAAAAAAACTTAACCACCAAGACACCAAAACACTAAGAAAATAATTTTCAGAAATAAGAACTACATTATAATTAACCTCTGTGCTCCTCCGTGCCCTCTGTGGTAAAAAAAACTCCGTGCCTCCGTGGTAAAATAAACCTCTGTGTTCTCCGTGCTCTCTGTGTCTCCGTGGTGAAAATTCCTTCGTGCCTTCATGCCTCCGTGGTAAAAAAAACCACTATTCAAAGACAATCAGCGAATAGTTTTTCTTTCCTTTCTGCACTAAGATAAATTTATTTTTTATCAGGAATTCCTCTGTAATCATCATTTTATCATCGATTACTTTGGTTTTGTTCAGTGAGAGTCCTCCACCCTGAATCATCCGCCTGCATTCAGCTTTGGACGGAAAGACATTTGTCATTTCAGCCAGCAGTCCGGTAATATCCACTCCTTTTCTCAACACTCCTGCATCTGCTTTATAGGTAGGCACCCCCTCCATAGCTTCCAGAAAAGTCTTTTCCGAAATATTTTCAAGGTTCGACACAGGGTTTCCTCCAAACAATATCTGTGAGGCCTCCGCAGCCGATCGGTAATCTTCCTCAGAATGAACAAAGACGGTAATTTCACGCGCCAGCCGTTGCTGCAGGATACGCTTATGCGGCTCTGAATGGTGCTTTTCAATAAGCTCATCTATTTCCTCTTTTCCGAGCAAAGTAAATATCCGTATGTATTTTTCCGCATCCGCATCAGAAACATTCAGCCAGAACTGATAAAATTTATAGGGTGAAGTATAACGGGCATCCAGCCAGATATTACCTTCCTCCGTTTTTCCGAATTTACCTCCATCCGCTTTGGTAATCAATGGACAGGTAAGTGCAAAAGCTTCTCCTCCTGTTTTCCGCCTGATCAACTCTGTACCAGAGGTAATATTACCCCATTGATCGCTGCCTCCCATCTGAAGTCTGCAACCATGGTGCTGATACAGGTACAGAAAATCATAGGCCTGAAGCAATTGATAGCTGAATTCAGTAAACGACAAGCCAGTCTCCAGACGCTTCTGTACAGAATCTTTTGCCATCATATAATTGATAGTCAGGTGTTTGCCAATTTCCCTCAGAAAAGCCAGTAAACTATATTGGCTGGTCCAGTCGTAGTTATTGACAAGAATGGCTTTATTGCTACATTTTTCATCAAAGTCCAGAAAACGAAGCAATTGTTCTTTGATACATTTTTCATTGTGGCGAAGAGTTTCTTCATCCAAAAGTTTTCTTTCTTCCGATTTGCCTGACGGATCGCCTATCATGCCGGTAGCACCGCCAATCAGCGCAATAGGGCGATGTCCTTTCAATTGCAGGTGCTTGAGCATCATCACCGAAACAAGATGTCCGATGTGCAGTGAGTCGGCTGTCGGGTCGATGCCGACATAAGCAGTGGTGGTTTCACGGGCAAGCAATTCTTCAGTTCCGGGCATGATGTCCTGTATCATTCCCCGCCAACGCAGTTCCTCAACAAAATTCATTAGCTTTTTTTGGCGGCAAAGGTAATTCAGAGACTTTAAAAAGAGAAAACAGGCTGATGTCAATGGCCTTTTCATTTCAGACCTCTATGCCTGACAAATTTAAACTTCATAATGTAAAAAGACAAGACAGCACACTTCATTATTCTTTCCTTTTTCTATCTTGCATGAAAATTCCAGACATGAAAAAAGCGGTTTTACTGAGTTTTATTTCGTTTTGGTCAATCCTGAACCTTTACGGACAACAACGGGTGATGATAAAGGATGGTACAATCATCACTACCAGCGGAAAAGTAAATAGTTTTCAGGCTGACATCCTGATTGAAGGAAACAAAATTGTCAGTGTTCAACCAAACATGAAAATCCCTGATAATTCAACGGTGATTGATGCCTCAGGGAAATATATCATACCCGGGCTCACCGATGCCCACATTCACTTTTTCCAGTCCGGAGGGCTTTATACCCGCCCCGATGCCATTGACCTCCGCTACAAAAGGAGCTATGAGGATGAAATGAAGTGGATAAAAGCAAATGTGGACGATCTGCTGATGCGTTATATCCGCTGCGGAATAACCACAGTGGTTGACTTGGGTGGCCACATGTGGAACTTTGACGTGCGTAGCCATGCTGCTGAAAAAACATTAGCTCCAAGGGTATTTTTGTGCGGACCTCTGATTGCCTCCTATCAGCCTGCTGCACTCACCACTGACGACCCGCCTATCATTAAAGTAAACAGTGTGGAAGAAGCCTTAGGGCTGGTGCATCAACAGGTGGAGAAGAATACCGACTTCATCAAAATCTGGTATGTAGCCGGAAGAGGAGTCAATCCTGAAGAATTTGAACCTATCGTCAAAGCCATTATTAACGAAAGCCACAAGCTTGGGAAAAAGGTCTATGTGCATGCCTACGAACTGGATGAAACTGTCAAAAGAGCATTGAAGGCAGGAGCAGATGTGCTGGTGCATAGTGTCCGCGACAAAAAAGTGGACGAAGAATTCCTCCGCCTGATGAAGAAAAACAAAGTCTCCTATATCCCTACCCTTTGGGTGTTTAACTCCTATCAGTCTGTATTTAAAAAGCAACTCGATCTCTTACCTGAAGAGCATTTGTTAGGAAATCCTGAAATCACAGGGAGCTTATTTGAAATGTACGAAACAGAGCCAGACAGGCTGCCTGAAAGAATTCTGAAAATGCAGGCCGATACGACAAAGGAAAAACCTTCTCCTGTCATTCTTGAAAACCTGAAAGCCGTTCAGCAGGCCGGAATTAATGTGGTGGCCGGAACGGATGCCGGTAACATTGGTGTTTTGCACGGACCCTCTCTTTTTCACGAATTTATGCTGATGAAACAGGCCGGACTTACTAACCGTGAAATACTTATATCTGCTACGCTTAATGCCGCACGCATGCTCGGACAGGAAAAACTGCTTGGCTCAGTAGAAGCCAGCAAACTGGCCGATCTCGTGGTTTTAAACGCCAATCCCCTCGATAATATCATGAATACCAGCAAGATTCACCTTGTGATAAAAGATGGCCATATTTTTTATCCTGATTCTATCCTGAGATACAGCCCGGAAGACCTTGCCCGCATTCAACTGAATGCCTACAACGAAAAAGATTTGGATGCCTTCCTGTCAGTCTATTCCGACAGCATCGAAATCTATAATTTTCCGGATGAGCTCAGGATAAAAGGAAAAGAAGAAATGCGAAAGCTTTATGCAGATTTCTTCAGCAGGGCGGGAAACCTGCATTGCCAGATACTCGACAGAATCAGCTATAAACAATATATCTTTGATAAAGAGCTGATTAACACAGATATTCCGGGCAGAGAGCGCTTTGAAGGACAAGCCATTTATGAAATAAAAGAGGGAAAAATAGTGAAAGTATGGTTTGTAAAATAATATGGATAAGATGAAGAATTTCAGCGATTTACTCAGAAAAATCAGCATTATTCAGGGAGATATTACCCTGATGGAATGTGATGCCATTGTGAATGCAGCCAACACCAGCCTGCTTGGAGGCGGAGGGGTTGACGGAGCAATTCATAGGGCAGCAGGGCCGGAACTTCTTGCGGAATGCAGGCAACTGAACGGCTGCCCCACCGGCAAAGCTAAAATCACCAAAGGCTATCACTTACCGGCAAAGTACGTCATACACACAGTAGGGCCGGTATGGAGAGGCGGACAACACCATGAAGATGAGCTACTTGCCTCCTGCTATGCTGAATCCTTGAAACTGGCTCAGGAAAACGATATTAGAAGCATCGCTTTTCCCGCTATCAGTACCGGTATTTATGGCTTCCCAAAAGAGAGAGCCGCTAACATCGCGGTAAATACTGTGCTCGACTATCTGGAAAACTATTCCACCATTGATAAGGTCATTTTTGTCTGTTTCAGCCATCAGGACAGGGAAATTTATGAAGAAACCATCAGGAGGATGGAGATTTAACACCATTTTGATATTGCTAATTTCGGATGGCGAATTGCGGACATTTAATTTCGGATTGAAAACTAAGGATGTCATGTGTGCGATTTCCGCAGGTATTTTCCCTACTGAGGACTGTATGATGCCAACTTAAAATATTGATGCATTGAAAAACCCCAATCACAGGCAGTTAAAACTTAATCTGACTGAGAAAGTAATAGTTTAATCCCTTTTAAACTTTCCTGACCTCTGTTTCACCGGCAGTATTAACATAAACAAGGCATGCACTAACAGGAGAATAGCCCATTTCTTTCATCAGCGCTGCATATTCCTCCACTTGTCTGTTATGTTTTTCATCAGGCTCTGAAAATTTAAAATCAATAATTACTGCCTTCTGATCCTGTATCACCACACGGTCCGGGATTTTATATTTCCGCCCCGGAATCAGAATGGCCTTTTCGGTTATAACTTCCCAATTTTCTGAAAACCAATCGCTTATCTCAGGATGGTTTACTATTTTTATTATCAGCTTTTTCACCTCCTCCCTTTCTTCTTCTTTCAGCTCTCCTTCCTGACAGAGTTCATTTATCACATGCCCGACCTGCTCAGCAGTTTTAATCTTCGAGAGAATATAGTGGAGTTTTTTCCCTCTTTCGAGACGGGAATACTGATTTTTATCCGCCAGCATATTTTTGAAGCTGCCGGCTTTGATTTCCGGCATTTCTACGTTTATCTGACGCTGAGGCAGAGAGATGATGTCAGCTTTTCCGGATGCCCTCCCTTTAACTTTGTTTTTTTCATGCCTGCCAAAGGAATAAACTTCCTCAAAATCAGTTTTTTGAACATCAATGTTTTGGTTTTGAAAACGGGTGGTCAGCATTTCATACAAGAGTCTGTCTGTTGAGTTGCTTCCTTTGCCATTAAGCTCTGAAAACACATAAAGCCTCTTTTCTGCTCTGGTAAATGCCACATACATGGCATTCAGATTGTCCATCCATGCATAGAGCTTTTCTTCATAATATTCCTTGTGAAAAATACTGTCTTTCATTCTTTGACCATATCTGACAGGCACCACAGGGAACATGTCAAAAGGTTTTTCCTCAGGCCTGCACCA
>JAAYUY010000122.1 GCA_012517435.1 Sphingobacteriales bacterium
ACTCACCATAGGAATTCCACGTGAATCCATCATGGACGAAAAAAGAATTCCTCTTACCCCTCAGGGCGTTAAAATGCTTACGGCCAATGGTTTTAAAATAATGATAGAACAAAATGCCGGACATTCCTCTCATTTTTCTGACCGGGAATACAGCGAGGCCGGTGCATTTATTACCCCTGAAAAGGCTGAACTCTATAAAGCCGACATGATTCTGAAAATTGCCCTGCCTACGGAAGAAGAAATAGGCTTTATCAAACAGGGAACAATCATTTTCAGCAGTCTGAACATCCCCAACCTTCACCAGCAACAACTGACAGGCCTGATGCAAAAGCAGGTAACGGCTTTTGCCTATGAAAACATTCAGGACTCGGGAGGGATATTGCCCTTCATGCAATCCATGAGTGAAATTGCAGGAAAAGCCGCAGTACTCATAGCTTCAGATTATCTTACCATTTTTAAGGGAGAAGGTATTTTAATGGGCGGTATTACAGGGGTTCCACCCACCGAGGTGGTGATCCTCGGTGCCGGTACTGTAGGACTTTATGCAGCCAGAACTGCTCTGGCACTCGGAGCTGATGTGAAAGTTTTTGACAATTCACTTCAAAAACTCAGAAGATTAAATCTGATTCATAATCTCAATATCTACAATTCTGTCATCCATACCGACTTGTTGACCAAGGTGCTGAAAACAGCCGATGTAGTCATCGGAGCACTTCATCCGCAAAACGGACGTACACCCTGCGTGGTCAGCGAAGACATGGTCATGCAAATGAAAGAAAATGCCGTCATTATTGACGTCAGTATCGATCATGGCGGATGTTTTGAGACCTCTGAAGTAACCACACTGAGCAATCCGGTTTATTTAAAACACGGGGTTATTCATTATTGTGTCCCCAACATTTCGTCAGCAGTGCCTCAGACTGCCTCCAACGCTTTCAATAACATATTGGTTCCCATGCTTTTGCAATTTCAGCGTTGCGGTAGCCTTTTAAATTATTTCTGGGATTATCCTTATACCCGTCATGGCGTATTTATCTATAAAGGCATTTTAACCAACCGCTTTATCGGAACCAAATTTAACCTCCAGAGCAAAGCTATTGACCTGTTGCTGGCATCAAATCTTTAAAAACACAAGCATCTTAATTTTTCACCTTTTAAAATCACTATTCTTCTCTTTTCCTGGTTAAAGCAAACGGGCAATTATTCTTTCCCTTCAACTACTCCATTTGTTAAATCCAAACAATTACCACCTGAAAATATTCCAACACTATCACGGTAATTCAAAAAAGTTTTATCTTCGCACCTGAATTTATCATGAGTGTCTAACAAAATTAAACGAACAAAAAATGAGAAAAATTCTATTCTTATTGGTTTTTGCAGGCTTTACATCGTATGCACAGGAGTTAGTTAAAGAGATAGTAAAGCCGGCAGATAATTTCAGTGTACCTGTTGAGCCAAACAAAATGGTGCTGGATCAGGTACCATCAAAGTCCATTGTTGCAAAACCGCTGGAAGCACCTGATTGGAAACTCAACAGTGCCAACAACCGTTATCCCCGTACACTTGTCGGGAAATCACAGTATGGCCTTCAGACCAACAGTGCTATTGCCAGAAGAGTTATTCTGTATGATGATGGAAAAGTTTCTCTGACCTTTACTACTTCCCCCGACATCAACCCGTGGAACACCAGAGGTTCAGGGTATAACCATTTCAATGGCAATTCATGGTTTGGAGTCATTGAAAACAGAATTGAAACCTTCCGCAGTGGCTGGCCCAACCTCACCTTTTATAATGATGGCACAAATAAAGTAGAGCAGATTGTATCCCATTATGCTGAAGCAGGAGGAGGCAGTGGAGGATATTCCATCAATACCAATACAGGAATTGGCAGCACGACATGGACAGAGTTTTCAAAAGACAAAGGATCAGGACCTATCTGGGCACGTACCGCTCAGTCAGGTGATTATCTGTACATTATTGGTAACTATTCGGATTCTAATGTCATTAAAAACGGCATTAAACAACCCTTCGTTTATTCCCGCTATAATCTGAAAACACAAACCTGGGTTGACGACAAAGTTCTACTTCCGGGCTATGATAACACCATTTTTAAATATGGAACTGCCGATAATTACTCTATTGATGCAAAAGGAAACAAGGTAAGAATAGCCCTTTCACAAAGAATTGGCCACACCCTTTTATGGGAATCAGAAGATTATGGCTCCACATGGAAGCTGATCTTTGTTGAAAAGTTTGAACTTCCCAAACCAAAATTTCTTGGCGATACCAATTATTTCTGGTATAGTGACGGTTCCGTTCATGTCATCATCGACAACAGCAATGTAACCCATGTTTTCAGGGGTGTAACACTTGGATTTACATACGATCCTTCTGTTACGGATGGGTCATTCCGCTATTATCCCACTTCAAACGGAATTTATTACTGGAACGACATCAGTACACCTGATTCAGCATTGGTTTATGATACCTTTTATAAAGATACCATCGTCTATCGCCTTTGGGTTGACGGCAAAGTCGCCAATCAA